>JALOMD010000616.1 GCA_025455595.1 Cytophagales bacterium
GTGAGCTTCGACGCATTCTTCGAAGGGTTGGATGTGCCTGATCCCAAGCCGTATTTGCTGCGCCGCCGCAACGAGTACGAGCCGTTTGAAAAAGAAGAAGCCGTTGGGTTCCTGTACCATGCCATCTTGAACGGCAGCGTGTCGAACGTGGCCGTGCAGGCGGTGGTGCTTGACTTGCAGCCCGGCTCGCAACGCGAGGCGGTCACCACCGACGGCTACGAGTTCAAGTACCTGCTCAAAGGCGAAGTGGAATACCAACTCGGTGCAGACACAATCGTGATGCGGCAAGGCGACTCGCTGTTCTTTGACGGACGCATCCCGCACGTGCCCATGAACCGGACGCAGGAACCGGCTTCCATGCTGGTTCTGTACCTGTTGCCGGCCAATGGAAACGGAAGTTAGACCAAGCGTTTTGGGCAAATTTTGCCCAAAACGCTTTTCTGTCAGAACTGTGATTTTCGTGATTGACATGATGGTTTAATCAAGGCAATCCTTTAATCCTATGAATCAAGGTTCTGACAAAAGGCGTTTTAAGCAAATTTTGCCCAAAACGATAAACCGTAAGTAGTTAGCCGTTAGTTGTTAGCAAAACAGTATAACATACTTGTTTTCAGTGGCTTACGATGCGTTTCAGGTAAAAAATAGGTAAAACTATTTGTCAACAAGCACTTACACTGAAAACCGTAAACTGGAGACTGAAAACCGAAAACGCCCGCATGGACATAAAAGACATATTTCTCACACCCATTTACCTGTTGTTCGTTTATGGGTTTGCGTACTTGTTTCGCAGCCGCATCCGTGACAAAACCATCCGGCCTTACTTCATCCCGGCCCTCACGGTCAAAATCGTCGGGGCGTTGGCTTTGGGGTTGATTTACCAATTTTACTACGGCGGCGGCGACACGTTCAACTTCTACAAAGACAGCCGCGTGATTTGGGAAGCTTTCTTGGATTCACCCTTCAACGCGTTTGGCATCATCTTCGCCGACAGCGTCCACGACCCCAGCGTTTATGAATACACGCGCCGCATCTACTTCTACGTGGATCCGCCCACGTTCCACGTCATCCGCATTGCCGGGTTCTTCAGCATATTCGCCTTCAACACGTATTCGGTCATTGCCATTCTGTTTGCAGTGGTTGGGTTTTCAGGCGTTTGGGCGTTGTACAAGGTGTTTTACGATTTGTACCCGCACTTGCACAAGCAACTGGCGTATGCGGTGTTTTTCATTCCGTCGGTGTTTTTCTGGGGTTCCGGTCTGCTCAAGGACACCATTACGCTGGGGGCGTTGGGCTGGCTGTTCCACGGGTTTTACTTCGGGGTGGTCAAGCGGCGGAGCTTGCTTGCCAATGCGGTTGTCATCCTGCTGGCGGTTGCGGTGATCCAGGCCATCAAGGTCTATATCCTGTTGTGTTTTCTGCCGGCGGCGTTTTTCTGGATTTTCATGGAATACCGCAGCCGCATCCGTTCGGGATTCTTGCGTTTCGTGTCGCTGCCGGTAGTGATTGCCATCTCCATCCCGCTCAGTTACCGGGCCGTGGTCAAGGTGACCGAGGAAAACACCCGCTACCGCCTCGACCAAATCACGGCCACCACCAAAACCACCGCCGACTGGCTCAAGACCGTGGGCACCATGCAGGGCGGCTCGGTGTATTCGCTGGGCGAGTTCGACGGCACCTGGACGAACATGATTTCAAAGGCCCCGGCGGCCATCAACGTGAGCCTGTACCGGCCTTATCTTTGGGAAGCCCGCAACCCGGTAATGCTGCTGTCGGCGTTGGAAGCGGCGTTTTTCCTCTTCCTCACGGTGCGAATTTTCTTTCAAATCAAGTTGGTGAGGCTGTTTCGCATCATTGGCACGCAGCCCGTGCTGCTTTTTTGCCTGTTGTTTGCCGTCACGTTTTCGTTTGCCGTAGGCGTGAGCAGTTACAATTTCGGTACGTTGGTGCGTTACAAAATCCCGATGATGCCGTTCTTTCTGGCGTTTCTTTATATTGTGCAAAGTCAGGCGGTGCGGAAAAAATCGAAGAGTTCCAAGAAAGTGCGGCGGTTGGCTTGAACCGAATACCGTTCCTCCACCGTGCGGCGGGCCTGGCGACCCATCTCGGCACGCAGCGTCGGGTCTTGCAGCAGCCGGGTCAGGCAGGCGAGCCACTCGTCGGGCGTGGCGCAGAGGAAGCCGTTTACGCCCGGCTCAATGATTTCCGTGTTCACCCCTACCGGCGAGGCCACTGCCGGAATGCCCAACGCCATGTATTGCAGGGCTTTGAAACCGCACTTGCCCCGGCTCCACGGGTCGTCGGTGAGGGGCATCACGCCCACGTTTATGCGCAACAGGTCGTCGGCCTCGGTTGCCTTTTGCCAAGGCAAATATTGCACGAAAGGCAAATCGAAGTCCGGCTTGCGGTCTGATATGACCAAAAAAGTGAACGCGTGCGTTTCGGCCAATTTTTCCAAAATCGGCACCAGCGGTTCCAAGTAGGCGATGGTTGAATGCGTCCCCGTCCAGCCGATGACAAAAGCCCGCGTATCTTGTTCTTTCAACCGGTTGTGAAGATTCTCCGTGTCAATGGTGGTTGGCATGGGGCATGGGGCATGGGGCATGGGGCGAGGAGCAGGAAGGGAAGGAAGCGTTTTGGGCAAAAAACGGCCAAAACGCTCCAAGCCCTCTGCTCCATGCCCCATGCCAACAGGTATTTGTTCCCCGCACTGATTTTCCACGCCCAGCGGCAGATACTGGCCGTTTTTTGGTGCCATTTCAGGCGGGCGGCCAAGCGGTTGTTTTCGGAGGTGTTGGGTAGCCAAATCGCGTCGTCGAAGTCGAAGACAATACGCTTGCGCAGGATTTTGGCGATAATCCACTCGAACACCGGCGGGCCGAGCGGAGCCGCCTCGCGGTGGATGAACACGATGTCGTAACGCGGCACGACAAACAGCAGCAGGAGCCGTCGCAAAAAACCCTTGGCAATGCCCCGTACTTTGCGTCCGGTGTGTCCCGGCCGGTAAAGGATTTTCCACGTGGCATTGTCCAAGAATGGCTCCAA
>JALOMD010000617.1 GCA_025455595.1 Cytophagales bacterium
GCCCCCACGCGGCTCGAACGGGCCAAGTACGAAATCATCCGCTGGCTGCCCAACTTCGCCTCCGACCGCATCGGTCTGATTGTCTTCGCCGACGGAGCCTTTGTGCAGTGCCCGCTCACCTACGACCAAAACGCCCTGCGGCTGTTCATCGAAACCCTGCGCACCGACCTGATGCCCCGCACCGGCACCGATTTGGCCGCCGCCCTGCGCCTCGCCGTGAGCCGACACCTTGACCGCAAGAACACCTCCACACGCAACCAAGCCAAAATCATCGTGCTGGTCAGCGACGGCGAGGACTTCGGCGAAGAAGCCGAACAAATGGCTGGACAAATCGAAGAAAACGGCCTTCGGCTGTTCACACTGGGCGTAGGCACCCGGTCGGGCACGCCTCTGACCACGTCCAACGGCCGCCGCGTGACCACGCAGTTGAAGCCGGAAACCCTGCAACGCTTGGCTCAACGCACCAACGGGCAATACTTCGAACTAAGCCGTACTCAAAACGACGTGGCCCGTTTGGTAGCCGCCGTGTCGAAGGTGGAAGGGCAAATCAAGGACACGCGGCAGTTGAACGTTTCGGCAAACAAGTTCCACTATTTCCTGATCGGAGCCTTGATGCTGCTGGCCATAGACATCATGATAGCCGTCACGACCATACACCTTTGAAACGTTGTTTCGATGCTTCGTTCTTCGATGCTTCGTAAAAGCGTTTTAGGCAAAAAACGCCCAAAACGCAGAAGAGAACACCAAGCGGCGTGCAACGCCGCGAATCACGAAGCATCGAATCACGAAGCATCGAATCACGAAGCATCGAATCACGATTAAACATGCGAACCCTCCTTCTCATCTTTCTCGCCGCTTGGCTGCCCGACTGGAACACACTGAGTCGGTCGGGAGAGATACGGGAGTTCAAGCGACAGGCGGGTGCGGCTTACCAACGCGGCAACTACGAAGACGCGTTGGTGTATTACCGCCACCTATACGACAAACTCAACGTGGGCGAAGAGGAGATTCTGGTGAATTTGGCGCACTGTTACTTCATGCGCAAAAACACCAAGCAAGCCACCGCCCTTTACCAAATCGCCACCCGTTCGCGCAACCAGCGGGTGCGGTCGTTGGCGTGGCAGCAGTTGGGCGTGCTGGCCTACAACCAGAAACGGTACGCATGGGCAGCCACCAGTTTCATGAATGCCCTGCGGGCCAGTCCGCAGAACGAAGATGCCCGGTTCAACTACGAACTGGCCCGCAAGATGCAGCAGACCACCCGAAAACCGGAACCGCCCCCCACCGAGGCAACGGCTCCGCCGCCCCCTCCTCCCCCACCTACCGAACAATCCGATAGCACCGCCCCACAAGCGGCGGAACCAGAAGCTGCATCCGAACCCCAAACCGACCCCTACGCAGAAACCGGCCTGAGCCAAGAACAAGCCGACGTGCTGCTGGAAGCCGTACAAGAAGCCGAAAAACGCTACATTCAGCAGCGCAAGAAAGCCGACCGCAAGCCGCCAGCCAAAGGCCGCCCCGATTGGTAGGGTTGGGGTTTAAGGTTTTAGCTATTGGCTGTTAGCTATTGGCTGTTAGCTTTTAGCTTCAAAATCAATGTGACTGTCCATGAATGTGTCATTCTGTTAAGAATCTTGTGACAAGCCGGGAGAATTTCCGGGACGAGGGATTTGTTCGCCCCCGCGCCGACAGGCAGGAATTCTTCCAGAATGACACGCCGGGGAAATGTTGAACAACTTCAATCTATTGATTTGGTTTGCAGCGAAACACTTGCTTGGCGGGTAGAAAACAAATGCTGTAGATTTCGCAAAAAATGCCCAAAACGCATTTGCGTACGGAAGCGTTTTGGGCATTTTTTGGCTAAAACGCTTGTTATCAACCAGCATAACCTTAAACGAAAGCATCCGAACCTGAAGTGAGGCGTGAACGGGCAAATAAATGACATGCACAAAGCCTCAGTCACTCGAAAAATTAACCCGCGCAGCCTCTGCATCATCGGTTAAAATTGCATAGTATTGCAGCCGATTATGTATGTCTGGGCGGGATGTATTTTAGCCGTTTTTCGCCCAAAACGCCGTTCGCAACAAGCAATGATTTTTCAACAGACGAGAAACGGAAAGCATCATAAATCAACTCGCAAACTAAGCTAACAGCCAAAAGCCAATAGCTAACAACAAACTAAAAACCATGAAAGAAGCATATATCGTATCGGCTGTCCGCACGCCGATTGGCAGTTTCGGCGGCATTCTGGCGGGTTTTTCGGCCACCCAACTGGGGTCGTTCGCCATCAAGGCAGCGTTGGAAAAGGCGGGCGTTCAGCCGAGCCAAGTGCAGGAAGTGTTCATGGGCAACGTGATTTCGGCCAACCTCGGCCAAGCACCGGCCCGGCAAGCGGCCATGTTCGCCGGACTGCCGCCCGAGACGGTTTGCACCACCGTCAACAAAGTGTGTGCATCGGGTACCAAATCAGTGATGTTTGCGGCGCAGAGCATCATGCTCGGCATCAACGACATCGTGGTGGCGGGCGGCATGGAAAGCATGACCAACGTGCCCTACTACATTGAGAAAGCCCGGTTCGGCTACAAGTACGGCGACGGAAAACTGGTGGACGGCCTCCAGAAAGACGGCCTGTGGGAAGTGTATCACAACTACGCGATGGGCAACGCCGCCGACATGATGGCCAAGGAACTGGGCATCGGCCGGCAGGCGCAGGACGAGTACGCAGTGCGTTCGTACCAACGTTCGGCGGAGGCCACGCAAAAGGGTTATTTCAAGGAAGAAATCGTGCCGGTTTCGGTGCCGCAACGGGGCAAAGACCCGCTGCTGGTGACTGAAGACGAAGAATACAAAAACGTGAATTTCGACAAGATTCCGGGCTTGAAGCCCGCTTTCTCGCCCGAAGGAACCGTGACGGCCGCCAACGCCAGCACCATCAACGACGGCGCGGCGGCTTTGGTGCTGATGAGCAAGGAAAAAGCGGACGAACTGGGCATCAAGCCGCTGGCGAAAATACGCGGTTTCGCCGATGCCGAGCAAGCCCC
>JALOMD010000618.1 GCA_025455595.1 Cytophagales bacterium
ACAGGCCAAATACCCAATCCATCTGTTGGAACTGCGCCACCACCCCGGCGGCCCGCCTGCCGACGGGGCGTTCAAGAAACAAGGCATTGCGTGGGCCGTGGGCCGGGCCGTCGGTGAGTTGATTGTCACAACCGACGGCGACTGCACCGTGCCGCCCGCCTGGCTGGCCGCATTGGCCGGCTGCCACCGTGCCGAAAACGCCGTCATGGTGTGCGGAGCCGTCACGTTTGCGCCGGTGCGCGAAACGGTGTTTTCGCGTTTGCAAGCCATCGAGTTTGCCAGCCTCGTTGCGTCGGGGGCGGCCACTTTGCAACTGGGCGTGCCCACCATGTGCAACGCCGCCAACTTGGCGTTTTCCCGCGAGGCGTTTTTAGCCGTTGACGGCTACCGCGACACGGCCTCTGCCGCCACCGGCGACGACCTGTTCCTGATGCACAAACTGCACAAATCTTACGGCAACCGTGTGCGTTTTCTGAAAAACCCGGCGGCGGTGGTACGCACCTTGCCCCAACCCGATTTGTACGGCTTTTACCACCAACGCAAACGCTGGGCCAGCAAGTGGCACCTGTACACCGACCGGCGGGTGACAGCACTGGCGGTTTTCGTGTTTTTGTGCAACGTGGGCGCAGTGGCTGCCTTGCCGCTGGCCGCAGCCGGATGGCTGTCGTGGGCCGCCTTGGGCACCGGACTGGCGTTGCGCTGGGCCGCCGAGTGGCTGTTTGTCGGGACGGCGTTGCGTTTTCTGGGCAAAGGCGCGTTGTTGCCGTGGATGCCGCTGGTGCAGGCTGTCTATCCGTTCTATGTGTTTTTTTTCGGATTGGCGGCACAACGGAGAGGCTACCGCTGGAAGGGAAGGGAGTTGTATTGAGTTGCGTGAAACCTGTGTATTTTCTCTGTCATGGGTCTTGGGTCATGAGTCATGGGTCTTGAGTAGTGAGTGCAAGACAGCCCAAACTAAATACGAGTAAGTGCCTGACGGAAATTAGTTTGCACTATTTCTGACGTACAGAAGCTTGGCAAGTATCTGACTTTCGGTTGTTTGTATTTTGATTCCGACTGACGACTTTGTGCTTAGAGCCGGGGAATGGCAGTTACCTTTCACCCAAGACCCAAGACTAACGACTCAAGACCTAAATTGCTTATCTTTGTAATCCCGGTTTTCCAATGTGCGCCACCATGACCGACCAAGAGATGGACATCCTCGACGAGCTTCACTTTGTGCAACCCTTTGGGTATTTGCTCGAAAACGTAGGGCTAACCGAGGAATCGCTGAAAGAAACACTACGCCTGATGGCCGGCAAGGGTTGGATCAAAGTGTTGCGGACGGCAGACGAGGAAATCACTGTGCAAGAGGCCGACTTGTCGCAAAACGGCCACAATTTTTACTACTTGGCAACCAAGAAAGGACTGCTGGCCTTCCACAGTACCGGAGAGTGAGAACGGCCTGATGCTGAAGTTTGCACACCCGGCAGCAGGCAACCAGCCTCTAAACCCATGACTACGACACTGACCGACATAGCCGAATACCAACTGCACCTCAAGCAAATGGAGCTGAACTCCCTGCTGGAGGTGACGCAGGCCATCAACAACAACCTGCCCGAAGATGATTTGTACAAAATCTACCACTTCATCTTGCGGGCCAACCTGCGCATCCAAAAGCTGCTGCTGTGCATCAGGCAGGAGCGGTGGCAACAAAAGGCCGTGTTTGGCACCAACCACGCATTTGGCGACGTACACCAATACTTGGCCGCCCTGCACTTGACCGAAGTGACCAACCTCGCCGAAGCCGATGTGTCTGATGTGTTTCGCGAATTCGACACATTGATTCCGGTGTTTCACCGCGAGTCGGTATTGGCGTATGTTTTCGTGAGCCAAGCCGCGCACGAGGCCGGGCCGGGCACCGACACGGGCTTCATCCAAACACTGACCAACCTGATTGCCGTGGCCGTGGAAAACAAGCGGCTGGCGGCCTTGCAACTCGAACAGGAGGCCATCAACCGCGAGTTGCAAACAGCCAAACGCGTGCAGGGGCGGCTTTTTCCCGCAAAATTGCCCCAAACGCCCACGCTCACCGTCAAGGCCGAGTACCTGCCGCACCAAAGCGTGAGCGGCGACTACTACGACTTCGTGGGCCTGCCCGACGGCAAGTGTTTCTTCTGCATCGCCGACGTGTCGGGCAAGGGCATTCCGGCGGCTCTACTGATGTCAAGTTTCCAAGCCTCGGTGCGGATACTGGTGCGCCAAACCACCGACCTGCCTCGAATCATAAAAGAACTGAATTACGCCTTGTACGAAATCTTGGCCGGTGAGCGGTACGTAACGGGTTTCTTCGCCTTCTACGACCAGCCCAACCGCCGCCTGACGTACATCAACGCGGGGCATCATCCGCCGTTGCTGATTGGCAAGCACGGCGAGACCCAGTGGCTAACCCACGGCACCACGGTGGTGGGCACTTTCGACGAACTGCCTTTCGTAAACTTCGCCGTCTTGGAGAACCTTGATGATTTTCTGCTCTTTTGCTACACCGACGGCGTGGTGGAAACCCGCAACGCACAGGAAGAGGAATTCGGCGAAGACCGGATGCGTCAAGTGCTTGATGCCCATCATACCCAAGACCCGGACATCCTACACCAAGCCCTCCTGAAAGCACTGAACGCCTTCCGCGCCGACACCCCCTTTCCCGATGACGTGACGATGCTGACGGTGAAGTCAAGCCAGAAATTAGCGGTTAGTGGTTAATCGCCAGGCGTTTTGGGCATTTTTTGCCTAAAACGCTTGGTTAACCTTTGGCAAAGGTCAGAACTTTGCCAAAGGTCAGGCTTAACCAACTCACGTTGTCCGGCTGAACACAAAGCCGCTCATCTCTTCGTTTTCCTCATAGTCAATCTCCAGCCCGATTACGTACATCAGGTGTTTTTTCTCAACAAACACCGAAAAATGCTCCAAAACATACCGGTGGTCTGCCGCAGTGGCCGTGTCGAAGCCGAGCAGCGGGGCCGCGCCGCCGCAACC
>JALOMD010000619.1 GCA_025455595.1 Cytophagales bacterium
GAAAGGCATATATTCCGGCAAATGTATTTATTGTGGTATTTGTTTCCAAGAGGATTGCCGAGTCAAGTGTTTGTTTTTGGGTTTATATCTTTTTGTAGATGATTTTTCTTTTTTGGACTTGAAAGAAGTATGTTGGCAGAAAAAAAATCCATCACTCACCACTTACGACTTCCCACTTACCACTTTCATGGAAGAACTCGACGAAACCGACATCGCCATTTTGCGGCTTTTGCAGGAAAACGCCCACTACACCAACAAGGAAATCGCCGCCAAGCTGAGCTTGACCATCACGCCCGTGTTTGAACGCATCAAGCGGCTGGAGGCGCAGGGGTATGTGAGGCAGTACGTGGCATTGCTGGACAAAGACCGGATAGGGAAGGGGCTGACGGCTTTTTGCAACGTGACATTGCGCCACCACACCAAAGAGAACGTGGAGCAGTTCGAGCGGGAAATCCAGCAGTTCAACGAAGTGCAGGAATGCTACCACGTGGCCGGTGCCTCCGACTTCCTGCTCAAAGTCAACGTAGGCAACATGGCCGAATACCACCATTTCATCCGCAACAAACTGTCCACCATCGAAAACATCGGCAACCTGAACAGTTCGTTCGTACTCAACGAAATCAAGTACACGCTGGCGTATGATATTTGAGCGGTAAGCCGTAAGTGGTAAGTCGTAAGCAGAGAGTGTTTTTTGACTAACGACTAATGACCGACGACCAACGACTCATTTTGTTGCGAACTTGTTTCCCGCTTTTTGCCTTACTTTGTGCAGAAAGACATTGATACCAAGGACAAACAACCCAATAAAATGCATTACTATAATTCGATTGTCGAAACCATTGGCGACACGCCGCTGGTCAAGCTCAGCAAAGTGACCAAAGGCATCAAAGGCACGGTGCTGGCCAAGGTGGAGTATTTCAACCCCGGCAACTCGGTCAAAGACCGCATCGGGATTCGCATGATCGAAGATGCCGAAAAGGCGGGCATCCTCAAGCCGGGCGGCACCATCATCGAGGGCACCAGCGGCAACACGGGCATGGGCCTGGCCCTGACGGCCATCGCCAAAGGCTACAAGTGCATCTTCACGGTATCGGACAAGCAGTCGCAGGAAAAAATAAACATCCTGCGGGCGGTGGGTGCCGAGGTCATCGTGTGCCCGACCAACGTGGCTCCCGAAGACCCACGCAGCTACTACTCGGTGGCCCGCCGCCTGAACCAGGAAATCCCGAATTCGTTCTATCCGAACCAGTACGACAACCTCTCGAACGCAGCGGCGCACTACCAAACCACCGGCCCGGAAATCTGGCAGCAAACCGAGGGCGAAATCACGCACTACGCCTGCGGCGTGGGCACGGGCGGCACCATCTGCGGCGCGGGAAAATACCTCAAAGAGCAAAACGCGGACGTAGTGACGGTGGGCATCGACACCTACGGGTCGGTGTTCAAGAAATATAAGGAAACGGGCGTTTTCGACGAGAACGAAATCTATCCGTACCTGACCGAAGGCATCGGTGAGGACATTCTGCCCAAGAACGTGGATTTCAGCCTGATTGACCACTTCGTGAAGGTGACCGACAAAGATGCAGCCGTGATGACGCGTCGCTTGGCCCGCGAAGAAGGCTTGTTCGTCGGCTGGTCGTGCGGCTCGGCAGTCTATGGGGCGTTGGAATACGCCCGCGAAAACCTCAAGGACGGCGACGTGATGGTGGTGATTCTGCCCGACCACGGCACGCGTTACCTCAACAAAATCTACAACGACACGTGGATGAAAGACCACGGCTTCTTGGAAGCCCGCGACTTCGCCACCGCCCGCGACATTGTACACGCCAAGAACGGCTCCGACCGATTGGTGACCGTGGACAAGCAGATGAAAGTGAACGATGTGGTGCGGCTGCTCACCAAAGAAGGCATCTCGCAGATCCCCGTCACCGATGGCGACAACATCGTCGGCAGCCTCACCGATTCAAAAATCTTGGGCCAACTCATCGAAAAGCCCGAAATCCGCGACTTGTCGGTGAGCGAACTGATGGATCCGCCGTTCAAGTTCGTGGGCATGGACAACACGCTGGACGTACTCTCGTCGCTGATTGACAAGGAAAACAAAGCCCTGCTCGTGCGCGACGAACGCAACCGCGTCCACATCATCACGCAAGCCGATTTGCTGTCGGCCATTGCGGGGTAGAAGCCCCCACCCGGCCTCCCCCAAGGGGGGAGGAGAAAAAAAACTCCCTTCCCCCTTGGGGGAAGGGTTGGGGATGGGGGCTTCCCCTTGGGGGGAGGCCGGGGTGGGGCTTCAAAAACATTTCCCGGCCGTTCGCGTTTTGTTCAAGAAAAACCCATTTTTATGCAAAACCGCCTGTACTCCGCCTTAACCATCTTGATTTTGCTGGCTTGCTCGCACGTGTTGCGGGCACAAGACAGCACCGCCGTTGACAACTTCGACGACTACGGCGACGTGGACAGCAAGCCCGTCAAAACCTTCTGCACGCAGAAAGTGCTGTATCTCACGCCCACCAAACTGATTTCCGTGGGCTACGAGGCGCAATTGCCGTACACGTTGAATACGCCAGCCCTATTTGCTGGCTCGCCTGGTTCACCGCTACCTTGGGGACCGATCCCTTTGCCCACTGATTTTGCTACTGTGACGCGGGGCGTGCGGCTGGCGGTCAACACGCCGGTGGTGTCGCGTTCCAACTTTATCTTGAACTTAGGGTTGACCTACTGGAACAGCGGCTACGGCATCGCCAAAGTGACGGCCCGCGAATCGAGTTTTGCACAAACGCTGGAACAGAACGGCCTGCGCACCACCGGCGTGAACGCCACCGTGTTCAAGCCGTTCGACAACAAGCATTTCCTCATCGCCCAAGTCAACGCCGACCTCAACGGCGACTACCGCAATTTCGACCAGATCAGCGGCCGCAACATGACCTACAGTGCCACGGCCATTTACGGTTGGAAAAAGAACGACAATCTGATGTGGGGCGTGGGGGCTTCGCGCACTTACCGG
>JALOMD010000620.1 GCA_025455595.1 Cytophagales bacterium
TGCCTTTTTTTGCCCAAAACGCGCTGCCGTCGGCCAAGGGACAACACAAGCAAGTGTTTTGGGCAAAATTTGCCTAAAACGCCAAGCTACATCGCATGAGCAAGCAATACGACCAGATATTTCGCGAGAATCTACAAGAGATTTTTCCGCAGGTGCTGGCCGCTTTCAACGACACCGAGTACCGGCAGGTAAAACCCTTGCCAACCACCTTGGTCAAGACGTTGCAACGCGAGCCGGACTTTCTTTTTGAAATAGTCACCGATCAAGGCAAGCAACTGCTGCACGTGGACGTGCAGACCAAGTACGATGCCGCCATGCACCGGCGTATGTACCTGTACTCGGCCTTGCTGTTCGACAAATACCGCTTGCCCGTCAAACAAATCGTGCTGTATATCGGCGGCGGCACGAAGAGCATGACCGATTCAATAACCATGGGCGATTTCACCTACCGTTACCAACTGATTGATTTCCGGCAGATTCCTTACCAAAATTTACTCAAAAGCACGAAACCAGCCTTGGTTTTGTTTGCCATCTTGGGCGATTTCGGCAAGGAAAGCGCGGAAAAAGCCCTAACGGCCATCGTGACCCGCCTCAAACAAACTGCTAAAAACGACAAGGCCGTATTCATGCATTTGCGGATGCTGGCCGATTTACGTAACTTAGGGACACTCATCGAAAAACTACAGACCGAAATGGCACTCGACATCAAAGACTCTGACACCAGCCTTTACAAAAAAGGCAAACAGGAAGGTGAGGAAGGAAAGCGGGAAATGATTCGTAACCTGCTCCGAATGGGCTACAAACCGGAAGACATCGCCAAAGCCGCCGGAATGAAAGTTGAGGAAATCAGGAAGCTTGCCGACAATTGACTATAGAAATGCGTTGTATGAGCGTAGCAAGCAATCTTTTGTAAGTGCTTTGAGCCGAACAAGCCGTTTCGAGCATTTTTTGCCAAAAACGCTTGTATTTCCGTAGTGTTTCTACTGCTTTCGCTCCCGCATATTCCTTCGACCAACAAAGTTTCCGAACCGACGAAGCTGACATTCCAATCGGCGAACAAAATGCTCGGTTCTTTGTCTCCCTCTCCGAAACGTCTCCTTTTCATTCGTATTCACCAGTGAGCTATCAGTCAAACACTTGGCTGTTCACGGGCTTTTGCACCCTTGCCATTGGCCTACCAAAACTTACCTGCCCGTCCGGATTCGCCGTGCCACCATTTCGCACCCTCGCGAATTAATAGGCGTTGTCCCTTGGATTAGTCTGCCCAAACAATCAACTCCTCTGCTATGCGGTTTCGTCTCGGTAAGGCCAAGTCGGTTTGGCGATTTCTTTCGTTTGTAGCCGGGCTGGGGCTGGCCCACGGCCAAACCCCGACCTCGCCCGCAACACCGAGCACGTTGAACACGGCCTATTTGGAGCATTTGGTCAAGGCGCAGATAGACAGCATGCGCCGGGCCAAAGACCTGCCCGCGTTGGTCAGCGACAGCGTGTTGTACGTGTCGGCCAAAGACCACGTGGATTACTTGGCCGGGCAGCCCACCACCTCGGTCAACCAAAAACAGAACAACAAACGCACCGCCCAAGACCGGGCCTATTTCCACGGTGGCCGCAACTACTTGGTTGACGAAAACGTGCTGTCGTTTCCGTTGGGCAAGACCTATATCGAAACCGCACGGCGTATTGCCCAAACGTGGTCGCGGTCTGGGCGGGCCATGCGCAACATCACCGAAACCGACTTCCAAGTGACGGGCGTGGCCATTGCGCCGCACCCGCAAGACGGCCGGTTCATTGTGGTGCAGGATTTTGCCCGCGTGCTGTGGAAATATACCTTCGCCAACAATCCGCGCCTGTTTCCCTATGACACCGTGCGGCGCCGTCATGCCGAGCTGTTTGCCGAGGCTCCAGGCGGCGGGAAGCAAAAATTGCCGTGGAAACTCAAGCCGCTCGACTACAAACGCACGCATAAGAACTCGATTTGGCAGTCGTTTCGCAAGGAAAAGCTGCACTTGCAGTCTGACTACGCCAACCGGGTGATTTTCGCCCGTAGCCTCACGCCGATGGAAATGCTGCAAGCCATGCAAAACCGTCGCGACGGCCTCGCCGTGGAGTTGGTTGACTTCAATTCGTACAATTGCAACAGTTCGACGTATTACACGGCCGCCAGCCGACGCAACGGGGCTTCGTCGGTGAACGGCCGGGTGTTGAAGCCGGTTTACAAGCAGGAATTGCTCCAAAACCTGCGCAAACAAAAGCGGGCTTTCCGCAAGGACAAAGCCAAGCGGCAGCGGCAACTTTGGTTCGATTTCTCGGCCAAGGCGCGGCGCGAGAAACAAAAACTGCGCAAGGAAACCTGGAAACCCGAATACACGTCGGTTCCGGTGGGCAGCCTGATGAACGTGGACTCGAGCGGCTACGTGGTGGCCAACTTCCTGCTTTTGCACAAAAAACGCATCATCGGCGCGGTACACTACACCGACGTGTGCGGCGACCTCAGTTTTACCGATTCAATCGCCTTTGAACCGCGTTTGCCGCAGCACCAACTCAATTTTAAGGACGACGACCGGACGTTTGAGTTCCGGGTGCCGTTTGCCCGCAACCAAGCCGTGCCTGACCATCAGGTGATGCTCGCCATCCGCGACACGCTGCGCAACCACCAGATTGACCAAATCACCATCAACGCCTTTGCTTCGGTGGAAGGCATGGGCGGGCTGAACGAAAAACTGTACCGCCAGCGGGCCGACAGCATTGTGGGCTACCTGCGAAGGTACATTGACGAACACACCGACATCGACGTACGCACCGGCGAAAACTGGACGATGTTTTACCAGCAAATCGCCGACTCGGCCAGCCATCCGTGGAAAGACCTCGCCACCGACCAAATCAAACGCGAGTTGCAGAAACTCGAAGTGCTGCAAGCGTGGGAAGCCCGCCTGGCCGAGCAACGCCAAGCCCACGTGCGTTTGGAAACGCACCTGCAAGTGCGCGACACGCTGGCGTA
>JALOMD010000621.1 GCA_025455595.1 Cytophagales bacterium
CTTTGCAGCCCGAAAAATTAACCCAAACAGCCTCTAAAACACTACTATTGACTGTCAATCGCCACTGCTGCCTGCCACTGCCAACTGCCGCTACCTACTTTTCTCATAACAGTCGCCGTTTTTTTTCGTTGTCAAATACAACCGTCCCCGGTGGCATTTCCGTATAAGCCGACTGAATTCGTGTTGTCTCATTTTCAAACCATTACCATGAAAAACCGCACTTGCCTTGCTGTTGTTACTGCCCTTTTTCTCGCCTTGAACGCCTTTGTGATGCAGGTGCAGGCCCAAAACACGCTGAACGGGCAGTACCAACAACTGAAAGAGGAATCAAACGATTACCAAGAGTTCAAAGTCATCAAAAAGACCACGCTGGATGCGTTTTGGAGCCGTGTGCAGGATTCGATTGCGGTGAACAAAAGGAAGTTGGCCGAAGCCCGGAAGGAGATCGACACCCAGAAAGCGGAACTGGGCCAACTGCAAAACCAACTGAAAGCCAGCCAAGAGCAGATGCGCCAGAAAGACGAAGCCGCCAGCGAAGTGCCGGTGCTGGGCATTGGCGTGGACAAGGGCGGCTACGTGACGTTCAGCTATTTCCTGTATGCGGTGTTGCTTGGCGTGCTGGCGTTTTTCTTCATCCAGTACCAGCGCAGCGGCCGCGTCACGGCGGGCATTCGCAAGGACTACGAAGAGGCCCGCGCCTCGGTTGACGACTACAAGCGTAAACTGCTCGAAACACAGACCTCGCTGGGCCGCGAACTACAGACCGAACGCAACCTCGTGGACGAACTGAAGCAGGAAATCACGCAACTGAAATCGGCTCCGTCGGCGAGGTGAACAGAAGTACGATTTACGAAGTACGGGGTACGAATTCAATGTTGAATGAGCGAATGATAGAATGAATGAAAACGTTTTGGGCGAAAATTGCCTAAAACGCCTTTTTTATCTCACTTTCCGCATTCGGCAATCCGCGTTCCGCCTTTTCCCCTCCCCCTTGGGGGCGACCAAAACGAGAGTTTTGGGGCGAGCCTGTGCGGCCGGGTGGGGACTTCTACAATGAAAGCAAGTTCCGTACCGCATCGGCGTACTTGAGGCCCGACTCCACTTTCGACTGGTTTTTGTCGTTGAGGAACAGCACGTATTTGCCGCTGAAATGTTTTTGCACTTCGCGCACCAGCGGCGTGTTCACAATCACCGAGCGGCTGATGCGGGCAAACTGCGTCGGCAACCGTTCTTCCAGCGTGGTCAAGGTATAGTCGGTGAGGTATTTTTTGCCGTCGGTGGCGATGAGGAACGTGTACTTGTCTTCGGCCTCAAAGTGGCTCACTTCGTCAAGGCGCAGCAGCAGGATGCGGTCGCCGGTCTTGACGGCAATGCTCGCCATTTCCTTTTTGGGTTTCATTTGTTCCAGTGCCTGCATCAGTCGTTGGTTGTCAAAGGCGGTTGGGGTGCGGCGCAACTTTTGAACAGTGATTTCGAGCCGTTCTTTCTCTATCGGTTTCAACAGATAATCAATAGAGTTCTCTTCAAACGCCCGGATGGCGTACTCGTCGAATGCCGTGGCGAACACGACCATCGGTACGTGCTTGAGCCGGGCCAGCATCTCAAAGCCGTTCATGCCCGGCATTTCAATATCCAAGAAAATTACGTCGGGCTTTTGTTCTTCTATCAGATTCAATCCGTCCAAGCCGTTTCCAGCCTCGCCAATCACCTCAATAAAATCGGCGTAGTCGGCCAGCAGGCGTTTCAGTCGGCTGGTGGCCAGTTTTTCGTCGTCAATCAGAAGGGCGGTCATTTTAATTCAGAAACGTTAGTTCGGCGAAGCCAATTGTGAATTCAGAATTTTCGTGTGCATTCAACTGAAATCGCTTGAAACGTAACAATCAACTGGCAAGGAAACGTTTTGAGCATTTTTTAACAAGTTTCTGTACAGTACAAGTATGCGAACAAGTCCTATTGTCATTTGCGTCTCGCCTCCGCCTCTTGCGCACTCTTTATTTTCTTCAAATAGAATGTCGCTTTTTGGCTATTCACCACTTCTGTCACAAACCGATTGCTTTTCGAATCAAAAGTGATTTCGATGTACGTGGTCTCGTCCATGCGCGGCACAAAACGCAAGCAGTTCGTATCTGTGTTCAGACAAGCCGACAGTTCGGGGTCAGACCGATCAAGTGTCCATTCTAATTCAACGGACGAATTTGGAGCCAATGGATTGCTTAATGTGTCGGAGCGGTTTGCCAAAGAAAAGTCCACTGTAGTGTTTTGGTTTTTAGCTTTGGGATAATAGGCGACGACCTTGGCAATTGCAATAGTTTCAGTTTCGGCATCAAGATAATCGTCGTAAAAGGTTATTCTGCCGCTTTGCGTGTCAAACAAGAATTTAGTCTTGATGTCGTCATTGCTGACAGAAACCACCACAGCAGCCCCTATCACACCAAAAGCGGCCTGCCCCACTGTTACACCAACCGGACTGCCCGCCCGGTGACCGTAAAAGGTGAAGTTGTTCCCCTCACGTGTCAATGCGTAAAACTCGCCCTTGTATTTGAAATAGCACGTCTGCCCGTCCGAGAAGCCCCACATGTTCTTCACTATCCGCCGCTTACCGTCTGGTGTCGGGAAGTAAGGACTCACGTCGAACTCGCCTTCCCAACTGCGGGCCGTGCGGGGCCGTTTGTATATCTCAAAATCGCCTGTAAAACTGGGCGTGTTGTTTCTGAATTCGTCTATGGATTTATAGAAACCGCGCCTGATGACAGTGTCGTTCAGAATGGCGAAGGGCAGAAAGTCTTCGGTCTTTTCATAGACTTTGTTCGCCTCTTCCGAAGTGATGGCCTGCACCTTGGCAAGTCGTTCGTCAATATTTATGTGAGCAAATTGCTTTAGACAATCAACCAATGCGTCGGATATGTTGTCGTCGTGTACGGCGGTTACATCCAGCCTGTTTTTGGTCTGTACGGAAGAGGTGCGGAACACCGGAAGCAACTGGCCG
>JALOMD010000622.1 GCA_025455595.1 Cytophagales bacterium
CGTCTCGCCCGACGGTCGTGAGCTGGCCTTCAACGACTTCACGCCCAACGGTTTCCGCATCGCCGTCATGCCCAACGACACGGCGGCCTGGACACCGCTGGCGCAACTGCCCAACCAAACCGTGTCGTATTTCCGTCCGCTGATGTTGCAGGAAGGGGAGAAGAACCTGTTGCGAATGGCCGGCAACGAGCCGTATGCGGTGCGTCCTTACCGCCGGGCCGCCAACCTCCTCAATCCGTACAGTTGGGGGCCGGTGCTGAGCAGCACGGGCAGCGAGTTGTTCGTCGGGCTGTCGTCGCAGGATTTGCTCAGTACGCTGGCCTTGGAAACCGGACTCGGCTTCGATGCCAACCAACGGACGGCCAGCTACTTGGCGAATGTGAGCTACCAAGGCTGGTATCCGGTGATTGACGTAAGTGTGTCGTCGGGCAACCGGCGCGGCACCGGCTACATTGACCGCCGCCAACCGCTTGACCGGGACAGCCTGCGCACCGATACGTGGCGCGAAACGTCCGTAACGGCCGGGTTGCGGCTGCCTTTCAACTTTACCCGTTCGCGTTTCCGCGAAAGCCTGAGCCTGTCGGCCTACGGCGGCTTGACGCAGGTTTCGGGCTATGATTTCAGAAGATGGTTTGCGTCAGAGTTAAGCAACGGCACGCTGTACGAAGCCCGTTACCGCCTGCAATACAACCGCTTGCACAAGCAGGCGTTGCGCGACGTGTTTCCGCGTTGGGGACAGACGTTGCTGGCGCAGTACCGCCACACGCTGCCCGGCGGCGATTTCACCGGCAGCCAGTTTGCGGTGCAGGCGGGCCTGTTTGTGCCGGGCATCGGCAAACACCACGGTTTGTTGTTGCGCGGCGGTTACAAGTACGAAGACGTAGGTGCCACGTCCCGCAGCTACCGCTTTGCCGCGCCGCTGCTGTTTGTGCGTGGCTACGGCTACGCCAGTTCCGAACAGTACGTTGGTGCCTCCGCCGACTACCGGCTCCCGATTTTCAACCCCGACTGGGCCGTGGGCCGCTGGGTGTATTTGCAGCGTTTCAAAGCCAACGTGTTCGCCGACTACGGCTACTTGGCCACCGGCAACCGCACCGACTACCTGACCTCGGCGGGCGTGGACGTGTCGGTCGAGTTCAACTTCATGCGCCTGCTGCCCCGCCTCGAACTCGGTGTCCGAACGGTCTATCTGCCGCAAGAGAACCGCACTGTTTTCCAGCCGCTGGTGGTGGATGTGGGATTTTGAAATGCGGAATGGGGAGCGAGCAGTGGCGGTAGCAGTAGCAGTGGGCAGTTCCAAGGCATACAGGCGTTTTGGGCAATTTCTGCCCAAAACGCCCAAAGGGAATCCGTCATTGCGAGGCCCGAAGCGAAGGGCCGTGGCAATCTCACTCCCACAGGCTCGGCAGGCATTAGGCACAGGTGCGACCAAGCCTAATCCGAGCCTTTGGGAAGCGTGTTTGCCGAGCCTGTGCCGAACAGATTGCCACGCCATTCCGCTTCGCTACATGGCTCGCAATGACGAGTATTTCCAGGCGTTTTGGGCATTTTTTGCCCAAAACGCCTTTTGCTTTCATTCCGCAATCCGCCCTCCGAATTCCGAAATCTTTTCTCCTCCCCCTTGGGGGAGGCCGGGTGGGGGCTAAATTCCCAAGTTGCTGCGGAACAGTTTGATGGCGATGGCAATCAGGATGATGCCGAACACCTTGCGCAACGTTTCGGTGCCCGCCGTGCCGAGTTTTCGCTCTATCCATTCCGACGTGCGCAATACCACATAGACCACGAACAGGTTCAACAGAATGCCGACCAATATGTTCGGCGTTTGGTATTCCGATTTCAGCGACAGAATCGTAGTCATCGTGCCGGCCCCAGCGATGAGCGGGAAGGCCAGCGGCACAATGGAAGCGGCGTTGTTGTCGGTGTCGGGACGGAAGATGTGCCGACCCAAAATCATTTCCATGCCGATTAGGAATACAATCAAGGCACCGGCCACGGCAAAAGACTGCACATCCACGCCAAACAGACGCAAAATAGCCTCGCCTATGTACAGAAACGCCACCATCAACGCCCCGGCCACCAACGTCGCTTTCTCCGATTCGATGCGTCCGTTCTTGCGCCGCAAGTCAATCACCACCGGAATGGAGCCGACAATGTCAATCACTGAAAACAGAATCAGCGTGACAGAAAAAATCTCTTTGAGACTGAACATGGTTGTATGAATTCTGAGTTCGGATTTTGGATTGCGGAATAGAAAGCTGTTTTGGGCAAAATTTGCTCAAAACGCACTGTAGCACATGCTTCAGCCTGTGCGTCGCCAAAGGCGGGTTTTCACCTATACAGGACTTACGCAAAATGGGCGAAACGACCCGTAAACAAGTAACCAATTTTTCAAAAAGTGATACTTGCACCCCCGGTTTGCGTAAGTCCTGCTATACAAAAATACTGTTTCAATTGCGCTGTATTGAAGTCACGCCTCGGCGTGACGCACAGGCTGAAGCATGTGCTACATGAGTGGTGTTTTGGGCAGTTTTTGCCCAAAACGCACGCTTATAGCAACGCCATCAGACTATTGATTTCCTCTGTAGAAATAGCCGGAAAATTGGCGATGCGAAACGTGTTGTTTTTCCAAGTTCCGTAGCCGTTTCCCAATGTAATGCCAGCCGTCTCTGCCCGTTTTTTGGTTGCCCGAATGATACTTTCGTCAGACGTGACGGCAATCACTGTGTCTGAACGTACAGCCGGGTTGGTAACCAACGGTTTCAGGATAGCGTGGTTGTCGAAAAACCCGTACCACGCGGCGGCTTGTTTTTGCAGGCGAATGGCGATTGTACTGGCGTTTTCCACTTGTTCCATCACCCGCATCAACAGATAAATGCCCAGCACGTTCGGTGTGTAGTGCGTCTGTAGTTTTAGTGCGTTGTCGCGCATGAAATTGAAACTGTTGTAGAAACGGTTGTCGCCGAGGCGT
>JALOMD010000623.1 GCA_025455595.1 Cytophagales bacterium
TTGCCCGTGATGCCTTCCTTGGCCATCAGCGAGGGGTTGGTGGTCACGCCGTCGAGCACGCCCAAGTCGTGGGCCTCGCGGATTTCGTTCAGGTTCGCGGTGTCAATGAAAAATTTCATGCTTTTCGTTTAACGTTTAACGTTTCGCGTTTATCGTTCTCCGTTTGGCGTTTTGGGCAAAAATTGCTTAAAACGATAAACGTTAAACGGAAAACGGATTGATGGCAAAAGTAGAAAACCGTGTACGGAAAGAAAAGAAAAACCCGCAGCGTTTCCGAAAACATTGCGGGTTGGCGAAAAAAAGCAAGCCGAGTATCGCACCGCTACAACCGCCTACCCTTGCTGCGGTCAAGCCCTGGGGGATTTGGCAGGAGCTGGTCGTACCGGCTTGCGGGTGCAAAGGTAGGGAAAAATGTTGAATGGTTAAATGGTTGATTGTTGATTGTTAGGTGACCATACGATTGGTTTTGCCAAACCGTCGTTTCAAAAACAAAAGGCGTTTTGGGCAAATTTTGCCCAAAACGCCTTCATTTACTTACGGTTTAGGTTAGCTTGACAATTAACAATCAACCATCAACCATTTGACCATTCAACCATCATTTCCGCTTCCGGTGGCTGCGGTATTCTTTGCGGCGTTGGCGTTCGCCTTTCTTGGTGCCAGGGCAGCCGCAGTCCTTGTTTTTCTTCTGCTTGCCGCCGCCGAGAAACCCGAACGGGTCGGCAGTTTTGCGCGAGGCGGTGCGGGCCGAGTTCCGCGAGTCGTCGTCAAGGGTGGCCAAGGCGGGGCCGGTCTGCTTCTTCTTGCTTTTGGCCGAAATCTGGGCTTGGCCGGGCAATGCCAGCCCAAGGGCCAGCAGCAAGCCCGCCAGCAGGACAAAGGTGTTTCGTTGGTGTGCCATATCGTTTCTTTCAACGTTTATCGTTTGCCGTTTATCGTTTGGGCGTTTTTTGTCTGAACCATGATTGGCTTCGCCGAACTGACGTTTCGTCGGATTGGAAGATTACCATGATTCCGTTTTCCAATCATGTCAATCCTTGAATCCTACGAAACGTCAGTTCGGCGAAGCCAATCATGGTTCAGACAAAACGCCGTGAGGCCGGTTGGTTCCTAAACGAAATGTAGCAAGAAAAAGGCAATACATACCGTTTGCCGTGCAAACGTAAAACGAAAACCGTGTAAGATATTTTATTTCGGCCAAGAATATTTACTTTTAGCCGGGTGAAAAGCACCAATTTCCTAACAATCGTTCATTTGGCGTTTTTCGTTCACCGTCCGGCAATTGGCATACAGCCGCAGCGTTTTAGGCAAAATTTGCCCAAAACGCGAAGGACGCAAACAGAGAAGTTCTAAACCTAACCAGCAAAAATACCACTGACGACTAACCACTTACCGCTTTTCTGTGAAAAAACTTTTCCGCAAGAAACAAGTCGGCCAAATCCTGACCGACCTCAGCAACCGCGAAGAACACCAAGGCGGCCTCAACCGCGTCCTCAAACTCACCGACCTGGTTTCGTTCGGCATTGCGGCCATCATCGGGGCCGGCATTTTCAGCACCATCGGCAACGCCAGCTACAACGGCGGCCCGGCCATTTCGCTGCTGTTTGTGTTCATCGCCATTGCTTGCGCCTTCACGGGGCTGTGCTACGCCCAGTTTGCGGCTACCGTGCCCGTGAGCGGCAGCGCGTACACCTACGCCTACGTGTCGTTCGGCGAAGTGTTCGCGTGGATCATCGGCTGGGCGTTGATTCTCGAATACGCCGTGTCGAACATGGTCGTGGCCATCGGGTGGTCGGGCTATTTCACCGAAATGCTCACACGGTTCGGTATGGAAATGCCTGAGTATTTCGCCACCGACTACGTGACGGCACGCAACGCTTTCCAAGAATACCAACAGGCTGTACAAGCCGGGAAAATCAACGAGCTTTCGGTGGAAGTCCTGAAGCAAAAAGAAGCCTTTGAGAACGCTCCGACGCTGGGCGGCGTGAAAGTGCTGATGAACATTCCGGCGTTTTTGGTGACGGCCCTGATTACGGCTTTGGTTTACATCGGCATCAAAGAGTCGCGCACCACGAGCAACTTGCTGGTGGTTTTCAAGGTGATTGTCATTCTGGTGGTGATTGTGACCGGCGCGTTTTTCATTGACAGCGGCAACTGGGATCCGTTCGCGCCGAAAGGAATCGGCGGCGTGCTGCTGGGCGTGTCGTCGGTGTTTTTTGCCTTCGTGGGCTTCGACTCCATCTCGACCACCGCCGAAGAATGCGAAAACCCGCAACGCGACCTGCCCCGCGCCATGATTTACGCGTTGGTGATTTGCACGGTACTGTACGTGCTGATTGCGCTGGTGCTCACGGGCATGGTCAACTATACGCAACTGCGCGTGGACGACCCGCTGGCTTACGTTTTCGGCAATTTGGCGCAAAAAGCCGACGGCTCGGTGCGCACGTTCCTGAACGCGATGGGCAGCATCATCGCCGTGAGTGCCGTGGTGGCCATGACCAGTGCCCTGCTGGCCTACCAAGTGGGCCAGCCGCGCATCTGGATGACGATGAGCCGCGACGGGCTGTTGTGGAAGCGATTCTCAAAAATCCATCCGACATTCAAAACCCCTTCGTTTGCCACGCTGGTCACGGGTTTGCTGGTGGGCATTCCCTCGTTGTTCCTCAACATGCAGTTTGTAACCGATTTGACCAGCGTGGGGACGCTGTTTGCGTTCATCGTCGTGTGCGCCGGGGTCTTGTACCTCGACAGCCGCAGCCTGAGCCGCGATGCCAAGTTCAAGGTGCCGTACATCAACGGAAAGTATTTGGTCGGGCTGGTTTTTGTGGCGGCGTTGGGTGTCGCTATCTGGAAACTCGGCTTTTTGGAGGCGTTGTTTGGCTACAACGAGACGGCGAAGCCGGGAGAGAGGTTTGAAAAGCCGCTGCTTATTGTGTTTTGGCTGGCGTGGTTGGGCCTGTCGGTG
>JALOMD010000034.1 GCA_025455595.1 Cytophagales bacterium
TTGAAAACCAAAAAGATGTCGGGTTGAGGCGCGGCAAACTCCCCTCCTTTTTTCAAGGAGGGGTTGGGGGTGGTCAAACGCTGGGACGATAAGCCGCGTTGCAAAAAAGGCTCGGCATTTGCGGCTTGGCTCACCGTCCGGACGCTTCCACCACCCCGGCCTTCGGCCACCCCTCCTTGAAAAAAGGAGGGGAGTTTGAATTCCGACCTCTGTTGGTCTTTCGACCACTATTTTCGTCAATAACTAACCACCTCACTCCGCTTCCACAAAAAACACAAAATCGCGGTAGGTGTCCACGTCCGGGAAGCCGTTGGTGGTGGGCGGTAGTTTCACACGTTTGGCAAACGGCGGAAAGGTCGAGTTCTGGTAGTCGTTGGGCACGGGCTTGGTGCCTTTGGCTTCGCGCCTCATGCCGTGGCCGCCCTTGTAGGGGTCGAGCTGGTTCTGGCTCGCCAACGCCATGCCCCGGTCGTGGCCCATCCGGTCAAACATGAGCAGGAAACCGTACCGTTTGCCCGCTTGCAAAAACACTTTCCGGGCCGGAAACCGGAACCGCAGGTAGTGTTGCGGCAACAGTTTGTCGGGCAGCACCGCCCCGGAAAACACTCCCAGCGACCGGTAAACCTCGCCGGTGATGTAGTCGTCGGCCCAGGCTCCGGTGGTCCAATGCACCACCTGCCCCGACGTGGTGCCGTTGTCGTTAATCACCGCCTCGCCCGACACCTCGAAAAGCTGGATGGACACGGCGGCCCCGTTGGCTCCGGCAAACAGCGAGTCGGCCAGCTTGACGGTGACGGCACTCAGGTAAAAACCCGAATCGGGAACGGTGAAGGTTTGTCCCAGGTCGCGGTCCCGTTCGTAGTAGCCTTTTTGCCGGGCGTGCTGGCCTTCGCCTTGCTTGAGAATCTTGTTGCTCTTGTAGCGGATGCTGGTTTTGCCCGGCCCCCGGTGATGCTCGCTGTGGCTGACTTTCACGCCCGGCCCGGCAGGCGGCTCGGCTTGCATGGACACTTGCAAACCGGACTGTTTGGAAAACACGGGCTTTTGGGCGTAAACAGACAGAAACAGGCTGTTACAGAGGAAATACAGAAAAAATAGGCGTGACATGATTGTTAGGTGTTAGCTATTGGCTGTTGGCTATTAGCAGCCGTCCCGACTCGTCGGGATGGCAACTCCCGCCTTGCGGGACACGTGTCCGCTGTGTGAAAACAGGCGGGTTTTGCCTTTGCAAAAGATACTATTTTCTGACCACCAAATTCACCTATACGCCTCAACCGTCTGAATCGTGCCGTCGGCGTTGTGCGTCAGTTCGGTTACTTTTACATTGCGCAGGTGCGTTTTGCCCGAAAGCTGCACGTCGTGGTAAAACAAATACCACTTGCCTTTGACCTCCACAATCGAGTGGTGATTCGTCCAGCCGGTGACGGGTTTCAGCACAATGCCTTGGTACGTAAACGGCCCGTAGGGATTGTCCGCCACGGCGTAGCAGATGTTGTGCGTGTCGCCGGTGGAATAAGAGAAATAGTACTTTCCGTTGTATTTGTGCAGCCACGCGGCTTCAAAAAAACGCTTGTCGTTGTCGCCTTCGGTGAAGAGTTTTCCCTGTGCGTCCACAATCTTCACATCGCGGGGCGTTTCGGCAAAGGATTTCATGTCGGCATTGAGTCTGGCCACTTTTGGCAGCAGGGCTTGTTCGGTTTTTTCGCGCAGCTTGCCGGTGGGATTGTACGAACCGGTTGTCCAGCGTTGCAGTTGTCCGCCCCAGATGCCGCCGAAATACATATAGTGGCTGCCGTCGGTATCCGCAAACACACAAGGGTCAATGCTGAAACTGCCCCGAATCGGTTCAGGCTCGGCTTTGAACGGCCCGGTGGGCGAGGAACTGGTTGCCACGCCGATGCGGAACACGTCTTGTTTGTCTTTGGCCGGAAAATAGAGATAATACGTGCCGTTTTTGTACGCCGCATCGGGTGCCCACAATTGTCTTCCGGCCCAAGAGATGTCTTTGAGAGCCAGTGCCACGCCGTGGTCTTTGGCCTTGCCGCCGATCTTGTCCAGCGACAGTATCCGGTAGTCGTTCATGGCAAAATGCCCGCCTTCGTCGTCTTCCTTGGCTCCGGTTTCAATGTCGTGCGACGGATAGATATAGACTTTCCCATCAAAAACATGGGCCGACGGATCCGCCGTGTAGATGTGCGACACCAGCGGCTGGGAAATGGGTTTCTTGCCGGTGGGTTCTTGTGCCAAAACAGGGTCTGGCAAAGCCACCAAACCGACAGCAATGGTACAGAGGAGCAACAGGTTGTTTTTCATTGGTTTGTATTGGTGTCGAATGTTTTTTTCTGTGAAATTAACCGTTTTAACAGATTTTTGCCCAAAACGCTTTTTTGTAGCCCATGCCCCGATGCGTCGGGGCATGGGCTACAGTTGCCGCCGTTGTTGATTCCAAACGCTTACTTTGCTTCTATGTAAAACTGCAAATCGCGCCACGTGTCCACGTCCGGGTAGCCGTTGGTGCCGGGCGGAATGGCCGTTCGTTTTTGCATGTCAGTCGGGAAATGAGCCGACTCGTAGGCTTTCCGGTTAGCCGGGTCTTTGAAATCTTTGGACGGGTCGGGCGGCACGGGCGGAAACACCCCGTTGCCGTCGCGCCGGATGCCGTGGCCGCCGGGGTATTTTCCGTAATAATGGTTGGCCAGCGTAAATCCATAGTCTTTTCCCATCTTGTCAATCATCACCAGAAAGGCGTAGGTCTTGCCGGGTTGCAAAACGATTTTACCGGCAGCGGGCAGTTGGAACCGAAGATACCTGCCTTTCAGATTCTGGTGGTTCGGGTCAATGTCTGTTGCGTTGCTCGCAAAGCCAAAGGCAACTTTGTCAGGGAAAACCGCGCCGGTAAATACGCCGATGCTCACGTATTTCTCCCCGGTGAAGTAATCGTCTCGTTCGTGCGGGATATTGTCGCCGGGCCGGTTGTGCGGGAACCCGTGAAAAGCCTCGGTTGTGCTGTCAGAGCCGTTCCGGTTCCATACCGGACTGCCCACAACCTCAAAGAGTTGCAGCGAGACCGTCTGACCGTACATGCCCTGGCGAACGGCATCGGTTCCGTAACCGGTGGAAACGGTGATGCTCGTGAGGGTTTTGGGTGCCGTTCCCGTGTAAGCGAAGGTTTGTCCCAAATCCCGGTCGCGTTTGATGTACGGCACTTCTTGTCCGTCGGCCTTGAAATAGCCCCAACTGCTGGCTGCATACGCCGACTGCCCCGACCATTTGTACAGGTCGGTTGCTTCGTGGGCAATGGACGTGTTGCCGCCCGGGTCACGGCCTTCGTAAAATACCACGACGTTTTGCTGGGGCGGCTGCGGAACGATGGACAGCGTCAATCCTTTGGTTTGTGCGTTGCAAAGCGAAACGCTTGTCCAAAAGGCCCATGCGATAAGCCAATTACTTGTTTTCTTCCGTGGATGCATTTGAGTGTGCAAGCGTTTGTGTATACGTATAAAGTCGTTAGTCAAAATCATATTACAAACATCTGAAAGTCAGATGCTTGCAACGGTTCTTGCACGTCAGAAATAATGCAAGCTGATTTCTGTCCGGCACTTGGTGACTGTTTAACATTTTCTGTTTCGACGATTGGGGACGTTCAAAATGTCGCCCCTACGAAACAAACCGCGTTTTGGGCAAAAAACGCTTAAAACGGCCTCGAACATGAAAATTCTGATACCAAAATAAAACACTGATTGCGCGTTTGCGGAGTTATAACTGATGTTACGCACGTATTCAGAAGATGCCAGGGCTACGCCCCTTTTGGGAATGCAAATCCATAGGCTACGAAGATGGCGGGGCTAACGCCCTTTGCGAATGGCTAACGCCCTTTGCGAGTAATTTCAAGGGGCGTTAGCCCCGCCATCTTTGTAGAACCCGGACGCAACACGAGCAAAAGGGGCGTAGCCCTGACATCTCCATGGCTGTGCGGATACGTTTTTCAAAACCATGAAAATGCGTTTCAGGCAATTTTGACCGAAACCGTGCGTAACATCAGTTATAAGTTGCTGGTTTTCAAACAATTCATCATTCAAAATTACGCATTGGCTTGGCCGAACTCACGTTTCATCATTCAATATTGGTATGAACAGTTTCATAGACTGAAAAAACTGTCGGCAGGTGTTTTGGGCAATTTTTGCCTAAAACGCAATGGTTTCAGCCGCTCGCTAAAAGTGAGTGGCTGTTAATCTGTCGGTTTTCACTCCGTGTCAGCCCCAATCAAGATTCACATCCAGAGCAAAGGCAGGTTTTGGTAGTTTGAAAGATACTATTTTGCCACGTGGTTTCCGGGTAAAAAGCAAAAGGTCCGGTGTGCCTTTCAAACACACCAGACCTTTTGGCAAACGACTCAATAACTCGGATTCTGTGGCTTCAGGTTCGGGTTCAGGTCCAGTTCACGGATGGGAACCGGCCACAGGATGCGGGCAGGATTGGTCAGGTTAGCGATTACTGCCTGTGCGCGTCCGGTGCGCACCAAGTCAAACCAGCGGTGGCCCTCGGCGTAGAGTTCCAAGTACCGCTCGTCTTCAATGGCCTGCCGCATCTCTGCTTGCGTGGCAGCTGTGGTGGCACCCAGTCCGGCACGGGTGCGAATCTGGTTCAGCAGCGGAACGGCATCGGCGGTACGGCCCAGTTCGTTGAGGCATTCGGCCCGCATCAGAATCACATCGGCCAGGCGCACGTAGATGATGTTGGCATCCACCAACCGCCGGGGCGACGCATCGGGTGCGCCGGCTTCGTATTTCCTGACGTAATCGCGGTTGTTGAACCGCCCCAGACACACGGCCTTGCGTATGTCGCTGTCCGTGAAGGTAGCCAAAGCCTTTGCTTCGGGAACCACCCGGAAGGGATTGCCCGGCGCGGGAACCATCTCCACATCGAGTGCCGAATTGCCTTCTATCTGTACACTGGGACGGCTGGACACCTCAAAGATAGTCTCCGCCGCGTTGCCGGTGGAGAACATGCCACCGTACTGGCTCGCCGCCACCAGTTGGTATTGGCTGTCGGCTATCACTTCTTCGCATTCGGCCAACGCTTTCTCCAGGTCGCCCTGCGCTTTGCGATGAAGGTACACACGTGCCAGCACGGCGCGGGCGGCTCCTTTGGTGGCGCGCGACTTGCTGCCGTTGGTGACGGGCAGCAGTTTCTCGGCTTCCAGCAAATCGTTCACAATCACATCATAGACTTCGTTGACCTCGCTGCGGGGAAGCAGCAAATCCTGGTCGGGACTCTTGGTGGTTGTCTTCACAATGGGCACCTTGCCGAAATACCGCACCAAATGGAAGTACTGGGTGGCTTTGATGAAACGGGCCTCGCCCAGCACCCGGTCTTTGTTCAGGGCGGGGTCGTTGATGTTGGGCACGTTTTCCAGCACGTCGAGGCACCGCGAGATGGTCTGGTAGGAAATCTCCCAAAGTTGGTTGATGTTACCCTGATCCAGATTCGGGCCGAATGCTTCATGGCGGGTGAAGTTGCCGCCGCTGAGGGCCCGCATCTCGTCGGAAAGGATGCCGCTTATCAAGACCACGTCGCGACTGAAAGTGAACGCTTGCATAGCGTCGTAACAGGCCGTCAGCGCGGATTCGGCATCGTTGGCAGTTCGGAAGAAATTGGTGGAAGCGATTTCGCTGACGGGTTTCACGTCAAGGAAGTCGCAGGAGGCGGTTGCCATGCCAGCCGCCAAAAGCAGGGTTTTGATGTTGTTTCTCATACTTTTTGCCGATATGTCCAAAGATGAAATGTCTTTTTTGTCCGTTAAAAACCAAGGTTCAGCCCCACCATGTACACACGGGGCTGCGGTTGGGTGAGGTAGTCCACGCCCAAGGTCGGAATCAGTCCGCCGCCGGTGTTCTGGTTTTCGGGGTCAAGCCCGCTGTAGTTGGTGAACGTGAGCAGGTTTTGGCCCGTCACGTAGAGCCGTGCCGAACCCAGTTTCACCTTGTTCAGCAAACTCGTGGGGAAATCGTAGGACAATGTGACCGTGCGCACCCGCAGGAACGAACCGTCCTCGATGTAGCGGCTGGAAGCGTCGGTGAACGATGCCGCTTGAAACGACGAGTTGTTATACATCGCAATCGGTATCTGCGTTATGTCGCCGGGCCGCCGCCAGCGGGTCAGCACCTCGGTGCTTTGGTTGTAGTCGTCCACCATGCCGGTCAGTGCGGCGCGGGTCATGTTGTAAATTTGGTTGCCGTACGACCAGTTCATGAAAACGTTCAGTTCAACGCCTTTGTACGAGAAAGTGTTGGTCAGGCCGCCCGTGTGCAGCGGCAGCGCGTTGCCAATCACCACCCGGTCTTGCTGGCGGTCATACACACCGTTGCCGTCCACGTCCCGGAAAATCGGGTAGCCGCCCCGGTAGTTTTGCGACGCGTTGTTGCCGGTTTGGTCTTTCAGGTTGGCAGGCACTTCCTCGTCGGTGCGGTACACGCCCAAATAGTCGTAGCCGTAGAACGTGCCCACTTGCTGGCCCACGCGGTAAATCGTGTACGGCCCTTCGATGCCGAAAGCGTCCGGCAGTTTGAAAATCAAATCCGAGCCGGCCGTGCCGTTCACCGGCAAGTCGGTGATTTTGTTGCGGTTGAAGGCGATGTTGAAGTTGGTGGTCCACTTGAACGCCTTGTCAACGTTGCGCGTGAAAAGGGCCACTTCCAGTCCCCGGTTTTCCAGCGACCCCACGTTCACGTTCGTGATCTGGCTGAAACCCGATGTCCAGGGCAACTGGCGGGTGAAAAGCAAATCCTTGGTTTGCTTCAGGTAAGCGTCCACCGACAAGCTGACGCGGTTTTGGAAAAAGCCGATGTCAGCCCCCACGTTGGTGGTGGTGGTAGATTCCCATCCCAGATTAGGGTTGGGGACGTTGGCTTGCGAAATGCCGGGACGACCGTCGTAATTGCGGCCGGTTCCGTAGCGGGTCAAGGAACCGAAGTTCTCCAGACCTTCCTGGTTGCCGGTCACGCCGATGCCCCCGCGCAGTTTCAGGTCGCTCATGAAGGTGAGGCTTTGCAGGAACGGCTCTTCAATGGCCCGCCACGCCACTGATACGGCCGGAAAGAATCCGAACCGTTTGTTGGCCCCGAATCGTGAAGACCCGTCGGTACGGAAACTGCCTTCGATGATGTATCTGTCCTTGAAGCTGTAGCTGGCCCGGCCAAAGTAAGACAGCAGCCGCCATTCGGAAATGAAGTTGCCGGGAATATCGGGCTGGGATATGGCCACGGTGGTGATGATGTCCGAACCGGCCGTGTTGCCGCCCGCGTACAGGAAGTCGGTGCGGCTGCGCTGGATGCCGAATCCGGCCAAGGCCGACACGCGGTGGTTGGTGGCGAAAGTGCGGGTGAAATTGAGCGTATTGTCGTTGAGCCACGTGAACACATCGGTGGTCAGGGCTTGGGCTTGGGCGGCTCCGGCCGGGTTCAGGTTCAGCACAAAACTCGGCACAAACCGCTGGGTGCGGTCAGAGATATTGTCCATGCCCAAAACCGAGCGGAACGTCAGCCCTTTCGTGATTTCAAACTCGGCGTACACGTTGGAAATCAACCGTTTCTGGTTGGTGACGAAGGTGATTTCGTTTGCCAGCATCACCGGGTTTTCGGTTCCCTCCCTGTTTCGCGGATCAACGGAGTAGGTGCCGTCGGGATTGCGGACGGGCAGGTTGGGATTGCGCAGCAGGGCATTGCCCAAAACCGAAAACGTGCTGTAATCGTTGGCAACCCGGTCGGTCACCGAATTGCTGTACGTCAGGCTGGTGCCGATTTTCAGGTTGCGCGTGGCTTGGTAGTCCAGATTCAGGCGGCCGTTGAAGCGGCGGTAGTCCTGCCCGATGATGGTTCCCTGCTGCCGGAAATAGCCCAGCGACACGTAGGATTGGAGTTTGTCTTTTCCTCCGGTCACCGAAAAATTGTAGCTGCTGATGGGGGCCGTCCGGAAGATTTCGTTTTGCCAGTCGGTGTTGGCTCCGGTGGTGCGCAAGGCTTCGGGAAAACCACCGCGAGTGGTGTCCACAAAAGTAGGTTGGATGGCGAGGCGGTTTCTCAACGCCTCGCGGTACATCTCCGAAAACTGCTGGCCGTTGAGCAAATCCATTCTTCTCCACACTTCCTGCACACCCGTGTACGCGTCGAAGTTAAAGCGGGCTTTGCCCTCCTTGCCGCGTTTGGTGGTGATCAAAATGACCCCGTTGGAGGCGCGGGCACCGTAGATGGCCGTGGCGGCGGCATCCTTGAGTACTTCCATAGATTCGATGTCGTTGGGATTGATGTCGGCAAGGGCCGAAGCACGCTGCCCGGCCCCGTCCAGCAACACCCGGTCGGTGTTGTTCATCGGCACGCCGTCAATCACGTACAGCGGACGGCTGTCGGCACGCAACGAGGCCGAACCCCGCACCCGCACAAACACTTCGGCTCCCGGCTGGCCGGAGTTTTGCACCACTTGCACGCCCGCCGCCTTGCCTTGCAGCAGGGCATCGGCACTGGTGGTGGCAATGTCCCTGATGTCAGCCGCTTTCACGGAGGCAATCGAGCCGGTCACGTCTTTTTTGACTTGCGTGCCGTAGCCCACCACCACCACTTCCGTCAGTGATTTGATGTCTGGTATCATTGTCACGTTCACGGTTGTCCGGTTGCCCACGGTCACTTCCTCAGTGGTGTAGCCAATGAAACTGAACACCAGCACGGCGTTTTCGTTAGCCACGGAAAGCGAATACTTGCCGTCGGCACTGGTGGCCGTGCCGTTGGTGGTGCCTTTTTCCACCACAGCCACACCGGCCAGCGTTTCGCCCTTTTCGTCGGTCACGGTGCCGGTGACGGCAACGGCGGCGGGTTGGGCAATGGATTGTCTGTCCATTGAAGCGAGTCCGTTCGGATTTTCGGTGGCGGGTGCCGTCCCCGGCGACGGGACATCCCGCATTTCGGGATAAATGCTGTAAAAATGGTCGCCGATTTTCTCGAAGCGCAGTTGCAGCGGATGCAGCACGTTGCGCAGGTTTTCTTCAACATTGTCGGTCAGTTTCACCTCGCGTGCCACGGTTTTCTTTTGCACAGTGGCCGCGTCAAAATTGAAATACACCTTGTGCCGACGCTGGATTTCCTGCAAAACCTTTTGCAACGGTCGTCCCGCCGACTGCCCCCAGCCGTCGGGGTGTACGTTCAAGGTGGCTACTGCTTGCAGCGGAGCTGCATTTGCCTGCGCAGTTAGCAGCAACACACCCAATAGGTAACGAATGTAACGGTTCATTTTCATAGGGGTTATAGAGGTAAAATGAATGGTTAGCAGTTGAGTCGGTAGTTATTGGCTGGTTGTTGATTTGAGCAAAAATTGCTCAAAACGCGATTTTGCATGAATGCGCCTACGAGATTTGCCTAAGAGACGGTTTGCGTTAATTTTCCGAAGCCGAGAAGAGCGGATTTTTGCGCGAGGCGCGTGTCAAGCCAACCGCCTGCCCCGACTCGTCGGGGGCATGAAGCCGTTTTCGAGGGGCGTAACCGGAGGCTACGGGCCGAAAAAACAGCGAAAGCTTGTCCCGACTTGCCTGCCACGCCTTGGCGGTGGTCGGGGCTGCAGCCAAAAAGCCGCCTTCGCAGGCCGGAAAATCAACGCAAACCGTCTCTAAAGCAGCGTGAGCTATGGACAAATACAGATGTAAACAACTGTCCGTCAGTGCTTATAAAATTTGTCATGCCGACGCAGGAGGCATGACAAATCCTTTGTTCATAAATCGTATTAAATCACTGTAAGTCAGTCATTTGCCGATGCCAATAGTCGGCTACTGAATAACAACCTGATTGTCCTGTCTTTGAATATCCAATCGGTAGATGCTTGACAAGGCCTTGAGTACCACGGGCAAATCGTTGTTGGGCAAAATGCCGGTGTAGCGTTTCTGGAGCCAGGCGTTGTCGCGGCTTTGGTTGGTGAACGTGATGCCGTAGTAGTCTTCCACGGTCTGTAGCACTTCGGGCAGCGGCGTTTCCTCGAACACCAGTTTGTTTTCGCGCCACGAAACGTAGCTTTCGGCCTGCACTTTTTTCAGCGTCACCTGCTTGTGTTGCAGCGAGGCCTTGGCCAACTGGCCGGGCTTCATCAACACAGTGTCGGCTTTTGCCTTCAGAAAAGATACTATTTTCACCTGGCCCTCTTGCAGCACCACTTGGGTGGCTCCGCGCCGGTCGTTTACGTTGAACTTGGTGCCCAGCACCTCGATGTCCATCTGCTTGGCGTGTACCACAAACCGGCGGTGGTTGCGCTGGTGCGTGACGCTGAAAAACGCCTCGCCCGACAGCCACACTTCGCGAACCGCGTCGTGGCCAAACCGACGCGGCACCCGCAACGTGGAGTTGGCACTGAGGGTCACTTGGCTGCGGTCGGGCAGGGTGACGGTGCGGGTTTCGCCGTAGCGGGCGGCGTGGGTTTGGTAGAAAATAGTATCTTTCCAAAACACAAAACCCGCCCCCAGCAAAAGCACCGCCGAGGCAGCCACGGCCGCCCAGCGGGAAACGGGCAAACGGCGCGGCTGGCTGTTTTCCGGGAGGTCGGTTGGGGTTGGGCCGGTGGTTGGCGTGTGGCGCATGTACGTTCGGAAACGTTCCCATTCTTCTTCCAGCGGAGGCACGTCTTGCAAATACACCGTTTCCCACTCTTCCAGACACTGGTAGAAAAACTCCTCGCTTCCGGGTTGGCGCAGCCATTCCTCCACTCTTTTCTTGGTCAGCAGCGTGGCCTTGCCCGAAAAATAGTCGAATAAGATTTCCTTGGTCATCATCTCGCAAATACTGTTTTCTGTAGAATGGGCCGTTTTGACAGATTTTTGCCCAAAACGCGAATGTATATTGGCAGGGTTTTGCCTGTCGAAAAGATACTAGAGTTACTATAAGCTGACAATCAGAGACTTATAAAAAAAACGTAGTGCAGACGCTCGCCTCTGGCGAGTGGCAACTGTCTGACCGCGAAGCCGGTCAGCCGGCCTCTGGCCGGGATGGGAAGCAATCCCATCGGCAAGTAGTTCAAAATCTTCAAAATCAGCCGCTTGCATCTTCTTCAGTCAGCGGCCAGAGGCCGCCCGATGGGGCTACGCCATCGGACAGTTGCCACTCGCCAGAGGCGAGCGTCTGCGTTTATTTTTGTAATCATCTGATTATTAGCTTATAGTAACTCTACTATTGTTTGAAAACCAAAAAGAGGTCGAATTCAAAACTCCCCTCCTTTTTTCAAGGAGGGGTGGCCGAAGGCCGGGGTGGTGGAAGCGTCAAGACAGCAAACCGCGCCGCATTTACAGGCTCGCAATTTGCAGCTTGGCTCACCCTCCGGGCGTGTGACCACCCCCAGCCCCCCCGACACATCGGGGCAGGCTTCCTTGAAAAAAGGAGGGGAGTTTGCCGCGCCTCAACCCGACAGCTTTTTGGTTCTCGACCACTATTCCTTGATTTTCTCGAATTAAAGCCTGACAACCGAAGCCTGTATGCCATAGGTTTCGGTCTAACAGGGTAATCATTCCCGCTGGATTTTACACAGGCTGCAACCAATCAGCCCACCAGGATTGACAACCAGAGGCCGACGGCTGTCAGGAATCCGTTCCGGTTCAATCCTTGGCGCAAGGCCACCAACGCCCGGTGAATGTGTGTTTCTATCGTTTTTTCGGAAATGGACAGACTTTGGGCAATTTCCTTGTGTTTTTTGCCCTCGAAACGGCTCATCAGAAATACTTTCTTGCACTGCGGAGTCATGGTTTCGATGATTTGCTCAATCTTGTGCCGCAGTTCGTCGTACAGAATTTGCTGGTCGGCCTCGGCTACCAGCGGCTCCGGGGCGGTTCGGGACTCCGAAGCCTTGTTTTGCCTGATTTCCCTCCGAAAATGGTCGCACGCCCGGTTGCGCACGGTTCTGAACAGATAGGCCCGGTACGAAACCGTAATGTTTTCATAGACGCGGTTGCGCCAGAAATCATGGAATATTTCGGACACGATGTCCTTGGCCAGTTCCTTGGAATAGACAAACCGCAGGGCGTGGCTGTAGAGCGGCGTGTAATACTGCCGGAATAGCAGACTGCACCCCTCTTCGGGATTGGTCTCAAACGCTTTGCGAATGAAAAACTCCCGGTCGTCGGAAGCCGTTTCGCTGTTTTCCAATGAAGTGGCAAGTGTCGGAAATGTGCCAACGGGTTCTTGCAAGGTTTGCGGCATGAGATGCATGTGCAAGGAAAAAGTCAATTTATTCTTCCGAAGTTACAACATAAGACGTTGAAAGGTAAGCCACCCCTGAGTGGAAATCGTATTTTTTTTCGTGGTTGTGTGTGTTTTTCAGGATGCCTTTGTGTAGCACATGCTTTAGCCTGTGCAAAATGCGAAGCATTATTTCGGTAAGACGCAAATTGCCAAGAACCGCCTTCGGCGGCGCACAGGCTAAAGCATGGGCTACACATTGTCAGGGCAAAGCCGTTTTTTATCGTCTTGTCAGCAAATCGTTCTCAAACCATGCAACCCGAAAACCTGGCCCTGCCGGTGGGCATCACGCTTGACCGCTTCATCCTGCGCAACCAAGAGGCGTTTCGCTACGCCACCGGCGAGCTTTCGCAACTGCTGCGCGACATTGCGCTGGCGGCCAAGATTGTGAACCGGGAAGTGAACAAAGCCGGGCTGCTGAACATCACCGGAGCTTACGGCCATCAGAATGTGCAGGGCGAAGACCAGCAAAAACTGGACGTAGTGGCCGACATCCGGTTTATCCGCGCCCTCACCAACGGCGGCGAGGCGTGTGCGGTGGTGTCGGAGGAACGCCACGAGATGGTGGACACGGGCAACCACAAAGGCAAGTACGTGGTGGCGATTGACCCGCTCGACGGCTCTTCCAACATTGATGTCAATGTGTCCATCGGCACTATTTTCTCCATTTACCGACGACTTTCGCCCGTAGGCACGCCCGCCGTGATGGAAGACGTGATTCAGCCCGGCAACCGGCAGGTGGCCGCCGGATACATCCTGTACGGCTCGTCCACGATGCTGGTCTATACCACGGGTCGGGGCGTGAACGGATTCACCTACGACCATTCGCTGGGTGAGTTTTTTCTGTCGCACACGCAGATTCAGGTTCCGAAAACCGGAAAGATTTTTTCCTACAACGAAGGGAATCTGGACGATTTTCCGAAGCTGGTTCAGGAGTACATTGCCTCGTGCCGGGCGCAACGGTTTTCGTCGCGTTACATCGGCTCGCTGGTGGCCGATTTTCACCGGAATATGCTCAAAGGAGGCGTTTACTTGTATCCGCCCACCCGAAAAGACCCGAACGGCAAGCTGCGGCTGCTGTACGAGTGTTTTCCGCTGGCGTTTCTGGTGGAGCAAGCCGGTGGCATGGCCACCGACGGACGGCAACGAATCCTGGACATCGCGCTGCACGACTGGCACCAGCGTTCTCCGCTCTACATCGGTTCGGAAGCGATGGTGCAAGAGTTGATTTCGCTGTAAGCACGGCCGTTTTAGGCAATTTTTGGCTAAAACGCCTGTAGCACATGCTTCAGCCTGTGCAAAATGCGAAGCATTTTTTTACTATAGCATAATTGGAATAGTATCTTTTTGCCGATTAAAACCCGCCTTCGGCGGTGCACAGGCTAAGGCATGTGCTACAGTTGCGACTCATGAATCACCTCATGTTCAGACATTTCATTTTGCTTCTCGCCTCCGTGCTGTCTCAAATTCATCTGATGGCGCAGCCGCCCGCTGATTTCTCGGCGGCGTATGCCCGCAAACGCGAGAAACAGGCTTGGAAAACCGATGTTCCGGCCATTCTGGCGCAAATCAACGTGCCGGGTTTTGCCAACAGAAAACATACTATTTCAGACTTCGGAGCCAGGCCCGGCGAGGATGCCCGTGCGGCCATCCGGCAGGCGGTGGAGGCGTGCCACCGAAACGGCGGCGGGCGGGTGGTGGTTCCGGCGGGAACGTATCCGGTAAACGGGCCTATTCACTTGCTTTCCCACGTGAACCTGCACTTGGAACGCGGTGCCGTCTTGAAATTCTCTGTCAATCCGGCGGATTATCTGCCTGTGGTGAAAGTGCGTTGGGAAGGGACGGTTTGTTACAATTACTCGCCGCTGATTTATGCGTATCAAGCTGAAAACGTGGCGATTACGGGCGAGGGACTGATTGACGGACAAACGGAGTTGTTTTGGCACGAGTGGAAAAAACTACAGGAACCGGACAAGAAAATCCTGCGGCAGATGGGCAATGACACGATACCGGAAAAAGACCGCGTTTTCGGCGAAGGTCACCGGCTGCGTCCCGACGGCATCCAGTTTTACGAATGCAAAAACATTCTTTTCGAGGATTTCAGCATCAAAAGCAGCCCGTTCTGGACGATTCATCCGGTTTTTTGCGAAAATGTCACAGCCCGCCGCCTGAACATCCAGCGCGGCACCACCAACGACGACGGTTTCGACCCGGAAAGCTGCAAAAACGTACTCATCGAAAACTGCCGCTTCGACACCAACGACGACTGCATCGCCGTGAAAGCGGGCCGCGACCAGGACGCTTGGAAACGCCCCGGCACGGAGAACATTGTGGTGCGCAACTGCACGTTCAGAACCGAAGTGGGCAGCGGGTTTTGCATCGGCTCGGAGATGTCGGGCGGGGTGAAAAACGTGTTTGTAGAGAATTGCACTATTGAATCACAGAATCACGCCCTCAACTTCAAGTGCAACCGCGACCGGGGCGGCTTCATGGAGCGGATTTTCGTGCGCAACGTCCGCGTGTCGTCCTGCAAGTACGGCCTCACGTTCACTACCGACTACCACAGTTGGCGCGGCAACCACTTCCCGACCCGTTACAACGATTTTTACCTGAGCAATATCTCTTTGAACGAGGCCACCGAAGCCTGTCTCAAAGTGACCGGGCTGCCCGAAAAACCCATCACGCGGCTTTGGTTTGACAAAATAGTATGTTTGAAAACCCCAAAACCCGCCGATGTCAAACACACTGAACAAGTGTTGTTTCATGCGGTGAAAATCAATGGTGCGGCGTTGGAAATGGATGTGGTTGGGAAATGAAAAAGACCCCACCTCCGTCCCCCTCTCAGCAGGAGAGGGGGACGGGAGTGAGGTTGCGTTTTGAGCAAAAAATGCCTAAAACGCCTGTAGCACATACTTTAGCCTGTGCCTCTTATCGCGCCTTTCGTACCCGTCATTGCGAGGAACGTAGCGAAGCGAAGTGACGTGGCAATCTGCCGCCGGTAGCTACGCGAGCCTGTTCGAGCCGCTTTTGGCCGAGCTTGTGGTGATGAGATTGCTTCGCTTTGCTCGCAATGACGGATTCAGGGACAGGGGGTTTCGTGCTTTCAAAAGATACTATTTCAATGATGCTGTAAAGAAGAAATCCTGTCGGATTTCAGTACAGGCTGAAGCATGTGCTACGGTCGTTTTGGGCAAAAATCTGTCAAAACGCTTCGTTTCAACAGAAAATCTCTCAACATTGCACTTTTTAAACAACACCACCGTGATCAGTCAGGAAACCAAAAAAACGCATCATTCCGCCCCGCCTCAACGCAAACGATTTTACCAAAACCTCACCTTCCAAGTGCTGGTGGCCATTACGCTGGGCGTGGGGGTCGGGTATTTTTTCCCGAACGTGGGCAAAGCCATGCAGCCGGTGGGCTACACGTTCATCAACATGATCAAGATGCTCATCGCGCCAATCATCTTCTTCACCATCGTCATCGGCATCGGCAAGGTGAGCAACATGAAGAAATTCGGACGCATCGGCGGCAAAGCGTTGGGCTACTTTCTGGCCGTGACCACGCTGGCTCTGTTCATCGGGGTGTTGGTCGCCAATGTCGTCAAGCCCGGTTCGGGCGTGGACAAGGCAAAGTTTGAGTCGGCCCAAACCCAGCAGGAAATCGAGAAATACAAAGCCAAAAGCCAGGAAAAGACGTGGGTGAACCACCTGACCGAAATTGTGCCGCCCAACGCCTTGGGTGCCTTTGCCGAAGGAAACCTGCTGCAAGTGCTGTTCTTCTCGATTCTGTTCGGCGTGGCCGTTTCCCGCATGGGCAGCTACGCGCAGTCGCTGATTCCGGTGTTTGACAAGATTCTGCACGTGCTGTTCAAAATCATGGCGATGATTATGGTACTGGCCCCAATCGGAGCCTTTGGCGGCATGGCCTTCACCATCGGCAAATACGGGCTGGGAACGCTGATTCCGCTGGGCAAACTGATGCTGACGGTCTATCTGACTATGTTCTTGTTCGTTTTCGTGGTCTTGAACCTGATTTGCCGCGCCAACGGCATCAGCTTGTGGAAACTGCTGGGCTACATCAAAGAGGAAATCCTGATTGTGCTGGGCACGTCTTCGTCCGAGTCGGTGTTGCCGCGCATGATTGTGAAGATGGAGAAATACGGCTGCTCCGAACAGTCGGCCGGGCTGGTCATTCCCACTGGCTACTCGTTCAACTTGGACGGGACGAGCATTTACCTTTCGATGTCGGTGATTTTTCTGGCGCAATTGTCGCAGGTGCAACTGAGTGTGGCCGAGCAGTTGGGCATCATCGGCGTGCTGGTTTTGACTTCCAAAGGAGCCGCCGGGGTGACGGGCAGCGGTTTCATCGTGCTGGCTTCCACGTTGTCCTCTTTTCCGCAAATCCCGATTGAAGGGCTGGGCGTGTTGCTGGGCGTGGATCGTTTCATGTCCGAAGCCCGCTCCATCACCAACCTGATTGGCAACGCGGTGGCTACGGTGGTCATCGCCAAGAGTGAGGGGGAGTTTAAGCATGAGTGATGGTTTGATGGCTGAATGGCTGAATGGCTATAGGGTTGATTGAAAAAGGGTCTGCTTTGACTTTTAGGACTTTCGCTGGTAGCTCCGAATGCCACTCGGAGCTACCAGCGAAAGTCGTTATATTAGAGTTACTATTAG
>JALOMD010000624.1 GCA_025455595.1 Cytophagales bacterium
TGCGACCTCTGCGAGACTCTGTGACTGTTTAAGATTTCGGCTTTTGGTTCCGAACGTAGGGGCGGGGCTTGCCCCCCCCCAGTTTCGTGCAGGCTCGGCCAAGGGCCATCCGTACCAGTGGGGAACAAGGGCGGGGGCAAGCCCCGCCCCTACAGACGGACGTTTTGGGCAAAAAATGACCAAAACGGAAAATCTTAAACAGGCACTCTTTGCGCCTTTGCGTGAAACAAATGATTGCACGCAAGGGCGCAAAGGAAAAATTCGCAAAGACCGCAAAGCATACGACCTGCCAAGCCAACAAAACCCAAGACTCAAGACCCAAGACTAATAAAATGCAATCCGCACTCCAATTTCTCTCCCAACTCGAAGCGAACAACAACCGCGACTGGTTCCAAGCCCACAAAGACGAATACGAACAAAGCCGCGAAGAATTTGTAAAAATGGTAGGAGAGGTGCTGGCCGGAACCGCCGCGTTCGAGCCGCACCTGGCCGGGCTGGAGGCCAAAAACTGCGTGTTCCGTGGCCGCCGGGCTATGGATGCCGCCCGCCGACGAACTCAAGAAAATCAGGCAGGAGATTGACTACAACGGGGCGCAGTTGCACCAGATAACGGAAAGTGCAGATTTCCAGCAGTTTTTCGCCGGTTTGTCAACCGAGGAATCGCTGAAAACCACGCCAAAAGGGTACATGGCCGACCACCCCGACATTGCGTGGCTGCGGCTGAAAAGCTTCACTGTTTCGTGTCCGGTCAGCGACAAGCAGGCGGCGGCGAAATCGTTTGCATCACACTGCGTGGCCGTTTTCAAAGCCGCCCAGCCCTTCAACAATTTCCTGCGCACAGCCATTGCCTGAACTGATTTACAAAATTGTGTACGAAATTAGCATAAATCTAACATTGAAAATCGTAACTGGTTGGCAAACAGTACCTTTGCGTGTAAATAATTCAGAATTTAGAATGATGAAACGTGAGTTCGGCGAAGCCAATTCAGATTTTTTATCTGTCAATCAATACAGGCGTTTTAAGTAAAAATTGCCCAAAACGTCGGCCGCCCTTCCTCATCAACCAATAGCACACGGATTGAACGGATGAAACGGATAAAAAACGGATTCAATTGTATCTATGCATGGGCGTTTTAGAGATTGTCTAAGAGGTTGTCTAAAATTTTGTTTCACGGTAGCGTTTTGGGCAAAAATTGATAAATCCCGCAATCGGCGGGAATGCTCAAAACGACCAGTCGGAGGTTCGCCAAATTTCACTATTCCGAAGTAAAAACCAATCAGTTTTTATACTATTCTAAGCCTGCGTGAAACGTTAGACAACCTCTAAGATTCGGTTTTGAAGGATGTCCCGACCATGCCTTCGGCTTGGCAGGCTTGTCGGGATTGCCTAAAACGCCCGTCTGTTGTCTTGGCGTTCGGCGGATTCCGGTCAGACGCACAGCGCGGGATTGCCTAAAACGCCCGTCTGTTGTCTTGGCGTTCGGCGGATTCCGGTCAGACGCACAGCGTGCAGACCTGCGTGTTCACGGCGTTTTAGGCAAAAATCGCCCAAAACGCCACTCATAACTCATCATTCATAACTCATCACTCTTTTGAATCCTTACGTTTCGTTGCTCAAGACCGCTTGGCAGTATGCCCGCCAAGAACGGCGCAAGTTTGTGGGCGTGTACGCGTTGTTTGTCGTTTCCAACCTCATCGGGGCGTTGTTTCCGGTCATGTTCGGGTGGTTCATCAACAAAGTGCAGCAAGACACTTCGCGGGTGTTGCACTACGCAGGCCTGTACGCGGCCGTACACGTCGCCATGAAACTGGCGCAATGGGCCTTGCACGGCCCGGCGCGGGTGATGGAGCGGCAGTTGGCTTTCAGCCTGAGCCGCAACTACTTGCAGGAAACCTACCACCAAGTGCTGCACCTGCCCGTCCGCTGGCACCAAGACCACCACAGCGGGGCCACCATCAACCGCATCCGCAAAGCCTACGAAGCCCTGCGGCATTTTTTCGACGGCGGTTTCCAGTACCTCAACGCCCTGTCCAAGTTCGTGTTTTCGTTTGCGGCCATGCTGTATTTCTCGCCGCTTTTCGGCAGCATCGGCGTGGGGCTGGGCGTGCTCACGGTCTGGATTATCTTCAAGTTCGACAAGCCGTTTATCAAGACGCTGGAGGAGGTGAACGAAAAGGAACACGTCGTTTCGTCCACGCTGTTCGACAGCCTCTCGAACATCATCACCGTGATTACTTTGCGGCTGGAGAAAAGCATGGAGGCTGGTCTGCTGGGCAAGGTGCGGGCGTTGTTGCCGCCGCTGCGCCGCAACGTGATCATCAACGAATGGAAGTGGTTTTCGGCCGACATGCTGGTGGCGATTACCTACGCCGTCATTGCCGTGGGCTACGTCTATCAGAACTGGACACCGGGACAGGTGTTCTACGTGGGCGGCTTGGTGACGCTGCTTGGCTACGTGAACCAGTTCACCAGCGTGTTCCACGACGTGGCCTACCAGTACACGCAAATCGTGCAGTACAACACCGACGTGCAAACGGCCCGCAACATCAGCGAGGCGTATGCCGGCCAGCACCGCGCCGAGGCCCGCGAGCCGCTGCCCGAACATTGGCACGCCTTGCAAATTCGCAACCTGAACTTCTCGCACCGGTCGCCGTCGGCGTTCAGTGACCACAAGCAGCCGCAGCGTTTGCAAAACATTGAGCTGACCATCCGGCGCGGGCAACGGATTGCGTTCGTCGGCGAAAGCGGCAGCGGCAAAAGCACGCTGCTGAAAGTGCTGCGCGGCCTGTACCAACCCGAGCCGGGGATGCATCTGCTGGTGGACGGCGAAGCGCAGCCCGACTGGGGCACGCTGACCGAGGCCGTGACGCTGCTGCCGCAGGAGCCGGAAATCTTCGAGAACACGATTGGCTACAACATTACGCTGGGCCTGCCCGTGCCCGACGACGAGGTGTGGCGGGTGTGCCAAGCGGCGCATTTCGACACGGTGGCGCGGCAATTGCCCAAGGGATTGGACTCGGATATGCAGGAGAGGGGCGTGAACATATCGGGCGGACAAAAGCAACGGCTGGCCTTGGCGCGGGGTATCTTAGCGGCCCAAACCAGCCACGTGGTGCTGCTCGACGAACCGACCAGCAGCATTGACCCTGCCACCGAAACGGCCATCTACGAAAATCTGTTCCGCGAATTCGCCGATAAGGCCGTGATTTCGTCGTTGCACCGGCTGCACCTGCTGCGCATGTTCGACTACATCTACGTGCTGCAACAAGGCCGTATCGTGGACGAAGGTACCTTCGACAAGCTGCGCACCACCAGCCCTGTTTTTCAGGCGATGTGGAGGCACCAAGAGGCTAATTCAGAATTTAGAATTCAGAATTCAGAATTGAATTTGGCGGCAGCGAGATAGGTAATGAGATATGTTTTGTGTCAACGGGGCGTTTTGGCGATTTTTTGCCCAAAACGCCCCGTTGATAATTCTGAATTCACAATTCTGAATTATCACAGGCTCATCATGTCCTTGAAGCGGATGGCTTGGCGGCGGGAGATTTCAATTTTTTCGCCGCCTTTGAGCGTCACCAGCAGGCCGCCGCTGAACCACGGCTCTATTTTCTCCACCCATTGTAGGTTGATGATGTGCTTGCGGTTGGCCCGGAAGAACGAATGCTGGTCAAGCTTCTCGTCCAAGGCGTTCAACGACTTGAGAATCAGCGGCTTCTGGTCGTCGAAGTGCAGGCGGACGTAGTTGCCCATCGACTCGAACAGCCGGATTTTGCCCAGTTTCACGAACCAGCACTTTTCGCCGTCTTTCACAAACACCTGGTCTTCGGCGGTGAGCGGCTTGCTGCCGTCGCGGCCCGCTTCGCCGGGCTTCATGCCTTCGTCGAGGCGGTTCACGGCTTCGGCCAGCCGGTTGGGGTCAATCGGCTTGAGCAGGTAGTCCAAGGCGTTGTATTCAAAGGCTTTCAGGGCGTACTCGTCGTAGGCCGTGGTAAAAATCACGTCCGGCACGCTTCCCTCGATTTCGCCCAGCAGTTCGAAGCCCGTTTTGCCCGGCATCTGGATGTCCAAAAACAGCAGGTCGGGACGCAGTTTGTCCACCAAGTCCAACGCTTCCTCGGCGTTGGCCGCCTCGCCGACAATCTCTATTTTCGGAAACGACTCCAACAACCGGCGCAACTCGTTGCGGGCCAGCCGTTCGTCGTCGATAATCAGGGCTTTCATTTGGGTTGCCATTTCAATGTTTGAATGAGTGAATGATGGAGTGAGTGAATAATCGTTTTGGGCATTTTTTGCTTAAAACGCCGGTTCGCATTCTTCTGCAATCTGGTATTTATTCACTCATTCTCTCACTC
>JALOMD010000625.1 GCA_025455595.1 Cytophagales bacterium
AAGTGTGTATTTTGGGCAACCGTAATCGTCTTGAATCGTGGATTCTCACGGATTGCACAGATTGCGCGGATGAATCGCATTGGATTTAACACGATTGTTTGCTTGAAATCTTATTCGTGTAATCTGCGTCATCCGTTTCATCCGCGATTCAAGACAATACCGTTTTGGGCAAATTTTGCCCAAAACGACATGAAATTACTCAATAATACAACAATACAACCACCTTGACTAAACCTCTTTTCACCTTCGTATTCTTGGCGACATTTTGCAACCTTCTCGGCTGTCGGTCGGCGCAGATTGGCCGGGCGGTTCGGCAGTCGGCTGTTTTCGGCAAGCATTTCACGGGATTTGCCTTGTACAATCCCAAGACACAGAAGAACGTCTTCGCCCAGAACGCCGACCGATACTTCACACCTGCCTCCAACACCAAGCTGTTCACATTCTACACCGCCCTGAAAATCCTCGGCGACTCGGTGCCGGCCCTGAAATACGCCGTAAGCAACGACACGCTGTATTTCTGGGGCACCGGCGACCCGTCGCTGCTGCACCCGGACTTAATCACCTCGCCGGGCGGCGGCAAAGGCAGCCGCGTGTACGATTTCCTGAGCAGTCGTCCCGAAAAACTGGTTTACGTGGCTACGCCGCTGAAAATCAACGCCTATGGGCCGGGCTGGAGTTGGGACGACTACAACGATTATTATTCGGCCGAGCGGGCACCGATGCCGATTTACAACAACCTGATGCGGCTGTCGGCACCGTCGGCTACGGCTTGGCAAGTGCAGCCGCGTGTTTTCAAAAGCTACTTTGTGGAGCAACCGCTGCTGAAGAAATTACTTCCTGCTTCAACGGCCGTGTTTCAACGCGAGCCGACGGGCAACCTGTTCACTTTCGATGCGGCGCAGTTCCGAAAACCCGTCACGCACGACATGCCGTTCCGCTATTCAGAGCAGTTGCTCACCGAACTGCTGGCCGACACGCTGGGCAGACCCGTGCGGCTCGCCCAGCGGAAACCCGCCAAACCCAGTCAGACAATCTACAGCGTCCGCACCGATTCGCTGTACAAAAAGCTGATGCAGGAAAGCGACAATTTCATTGCCGAGCAACTGCTGCTGCTGTGCGCCTCGCGGTTTTCAGATACGCTGAACGCGGAAAACACCATCGCCTACGCCACCAAAACCCTGCTCAACGACCTGCCGGACGCACCGGTTTGGGTGGACGGCTCCGGGCTGTCGCGGTATAACTTGTTCACACCGCGTTCCATCGTGAAACTGCTCCAGAAAATCCAAGCCACCGTGCCGCAAGACCGGCTGTTCGCCATTTTGCCCGCCGGTGGGCAGAGCGGCACCATACGCGGTTTCTACAAAGCCGACGCGCCGTATGTCTTCGCCAAGACGGGCAGCCTCAGCAACGTGCATTGCCTGAGCGGCTACGTGGTGACGCGCAAGAAAAACGTAATGCTGTTCAGCTTCATGCACAACAACTACACTTCTCCAACCAGCGACATCAAAACGGAAATGGAAAAAGTGCTGCAGTTGGTGCGGGAGAAGTTTTAGGCCGGTTTTCGGAAGGCCGTTTTGAGCAAAAATCGCCTAAAACGCCAGCAAGCAAATCCTTACGGCACACGGCTGTGGCCTGCAATGCGCACAAAGGCCCGCACCATCGCCTGCGTTTCGGCGGGGCGTTCAAACATGCCCATGTGAGCCGTTTCGGCGAGAATTTGGGTAATCGCGTGGCGAGGCAATGAGAACTGTTCCTTGGCTGTGTCGAACACCACCGCTTCGTCGTTTTTGCCAGCAATAAACAGAATCGGATACGCCGCCTCGCGCAGCACGTGCGTGCGGTCAGGACGGTCGCGCATGGCGAGGGTGGCGGCTACGGCGGTCTCAACGGGCGTTTTGCTGGTCAATTGTCGCACGTCATGTATGGCGGCTTGCAGTTCGGCGTGGCGCGGACGGTAAAACAAGCCGGGTACGAAATTGTCCAAAAACGGAGCCAGCCCGTTGTTTTGGATAAACGCCGCCGTTTTGTCGCGGCTCTGCTTTTTTTCCGCCGAATCGGCGTAGGCCGTTGAGTGAAACAGGCACAGACCAGCCAAACAGCCGGGCTGTTGTTCGGCCATTGCCAAGGCCACGTAGCCGCCCAGCGAATGCGCCACCAAAACGGGCTGTCGCAGGCCAAGCTCGTCCAACAGTTTCCATACCTCGGCGGCCATCGCTTCCACCGAGCTGTGGTTCGGGTTGGTTGCACTTTCGCCGAAACCGGGCAAATCCACCAAAACCGATTGAAAATCAGCCGCAAAAGGTTGCGCGAAATCCAGCCAAACGGCTTGGTTTTCGCAGAATCCGTGCAGGAAAACCACCGGGCTACCTGTGCCGTGCGACGTATATGCGAGGTTGGCCATTTCTTGTTGAGAGGTTAAAGATTTCAAGGTTACAAGTTGGAAAGTTGTGTTTTGGGCAAAAATTGTCAAAAACGCAAACTCGGCGAAGCCGAATCCTGTCCATCGCAAAAATCATTTTGAAATCACAGTTCAGACAGAGCGGCGTTTTGGGCAAAAATTGCCCAAAACAAAAATCCCGCAATTGGCGGGAACGCTTGGTTCCTGTCGTTGGGAAGGCCTTTTCCGAGAAAAATCTCACGCTTACTATCGGCTTGCGAAACAATTTAGGTCTTTCGCTTGCCAGTGAAAGAAAAGGCCATTGTAGTTCCGAATGGTATTCGGAGACGGGCGGCAGCCCGTTTGTTGGCCGTCAAGCCACGCCGGGCATGGCATCCCGACGAGTCGGGACTACAAGCGAAAGTCATACAATTATTTGTTCATCTGCTCATTTACCCGTTTGCTCATCCGAATGTAACTCTATCTTTGCGCGGCCCGTACAACCGGGTAAGTTTTCTTTTCACTTAACCTCAAATCAGCCATGAGCAGATTTTTAAACAACACATGAACCACCGGATGCCACTTTGCCAGAAGCCAACGGAACTGTGCAAATCAGTTTCTTGAACTTTCCCGGCACTGGCGACGTAACCACAACCGCCGCCGCCGGCGATGTGGTGTCGGTTGCGGTGCAAGTCCAGAAGTCGCCGGCCCCAAAAGCTGCGCGTCTATGAGACCAACGCCCTCAACACGCGCGGCACGCAGTTCGGCCCCACCATTGACCTGCGCAACACCGAGGAGGCACAAATCAAAAACGTCAACTACACGGTGCCGCAAAACTCCAGCAGCACCATCTACCTGTATTTCGAGGTTGACGAAAGTGCCAGTGCCTTCTCCCGCAAACTGCTGATTATCAACGTCGGCGGAGCGGGGATTAACAGCTACACGGGGCTTGTGCTGGGAGCACAGACAAACCGTGCCGCTTCACGGGTGGCCTCTTCGACCGGGCAACTCTACTTCGCTTGCGACGCAGCCTCCAACATTGACGACATTGACATCACCTATGCGTCTTTGGGTTCGCCGACACGGCAACCAACTGCGGCGAAAACGCCTCTACGAGTACGGCGGGCGGCCCGGCCACTGTTTTTGCAGTGGTGACCGGTGTGGATTTCAATGCGGCCAACGATGCTTCGCTGGAAGCCCTGACTGTTTCAGGAACGGCGCAGTCGGTTACGGTGCAAGCGGGCAACATCGTAGCTTTCCGTAGGGCCGATGGCAGAAAAGGCCTGATTCGGGTCAATAGTTTCCCTGACGGCACCGGCGTAGGCGGCACAGCTAACATTGACCTGAAAGTGCAGCGTTAAAACCGGCTCACTTTCAAGCCGACCAAGCGTTGTTTT
>JALOMD010000626.1 GCA_025455595.1 Cytophagales bacterium
TACGTGGGGCTGGTCGAGTCGCTGCTGGGGCGTATCCGCACCGAACTCGGCGGCGACTGCGTGGCCGTGGCCACGGGCGGGCTGTCGTCGGTGCTGGAGCCGCTGCAAAACCAGTTCATTGAAACCAACATCCACCTGACGCTGGACGGACTGCGGATTATTGGGGAGAACGGTTGATGGCTGATTGTTGATAGTCAATTGTTGATTGTTTGTGTGGGTTGACTTTCGGCTTAGTTGTTCGGTGATTCGGTTAAATGCGTTTTGGGGAAATTTTGCCCAAAACGCTGTTATTATTAGGACTTTCGCTTAGGGACAGACTTGCCGAACAGAATCGCGTTTTTTCTTTGCGCCCTTGCGTCTTGGCGGTGAAAAAACAAACCGCAAAGGCGCAAGGTTTTTTCACAATGCATAGCCCAAGCGAAAGTCCTAATTATGCTTGAAACAGACTGCTCGAATGATTACATTGACACAAATATTCGCTTTACCACCTTTAAAAATCTGAATATGGACATCCAAACCAAAAAGATGCAATTCATTGAAGAATATCTTCGTATCACAGACGAAGGTTTACTCAACAAACTATCAGAATTGCTACGCAAAGAGCGGCAAAAAAGCTTACAAGCCGCATTGCAACCCATGACGCAAGACGAGCTTTCAGACAAATTACAACGTTCGGAACAAGACATTGAAACAGAAAGGATTTACACACAACAGGAAGTTGAGGCGTACATGAAAAGCCGTCGCGGAGCATGAGCCAAGCACAGGTAATTTGGACAAATGAAGCGTTGGACGACTTGTTGGATTTGGAGGAATTCTTAGGTATTGCTAAGTCGGAGGCCATTATTGACAAAATATTGGCTCGTGCCAAACAATTGGAAACGTATCCCGAATCAGGAGCCGTGCAGGAAATGCCCTCGCATCGACAAACATACTACTGTTTGAAAAACATTGTTTTGTCGCATCAAAACCCAATCACCGAGGCCTGTGGCACACAGGCCGTTGCAGACCCATGCTACAGGCCTGTGTGCCACAGGAAGCATCCGTCAGAATAATGTTTTTCGACCACTACTATTTGCTCGAAGGCAAATACAAACTCATTTACAGTTACCGCAAAGGCATAGTCTATGTCCATGCCGTATTCGACACACGCCGCGACCCCGGAACGCTGAAGCTTTAAGTCAATTTAGAGATGAAAGCAAAGAAGCCAACGGCGTTTTGAAAAATTTTTGCCCAAAACGCCGTTAAAAAATCCTGACGGATTTGGCTTCGCCGAACTTACGTTTTGCACAGGCTAAAAGCCCGTCCCGACTTGTCGGGGCATGTGCTACACAGCAGGCGTTTTAAGCAAAAATCGCCCAAAACACCTCTGCTCTCTGCTCTCTGACCTCTGACCTAAAATCGTACTTCGTACCTCGTAAATCGTACTTCAAAATGTTGGCACTGACCATAAACGGCGTTCACCAGCCGCTTCAATTGAAAGAATTGCCCGACCCGCAGCCCGCCGACGGCGAGGCGGTGGTGCGTCTGCGAGCCGCCGCCCTCAATCACCGCGACGTGTGGATACAGAAAGGCCAGTACGCCGGACTGCGTTATCCTGCTGTGTTGGGCTCAGACGGGGCAGGCGTGGTTTCGTCAGTCGGCAACCCGCAGCACGCCGATTGGCTGGGCCGCGAAGTCATCGTCAACCCCGGCTTGGGCTGGGGCGACAATCCGCACGCGCAGGCGGCTTCGTTCACCATCTTGGGAATGCCCGAAAACGGCACATTCGCCGAATACGTGAAAGTGCCCGTGCAAAACCTGTACGCCAAGCCGCCGCATTTGTCGTGGGAACAGGCCGCCGCCCTGCCGCTGGCCGGACTGACGGGCTACCGGGCATTGTTCAGCCGGGCGGGGGCGCAATGCGGCGAAAAGGTGCTGGTGACAGGCGTGGGCGGCGGCGTGGCGTTGCTGGTGCTGCAATTCGCGGTGGCAGCCGGGGCGACGGTCTATGTCACGTCCGGCTCCGACGAGAAGATTCAGCAAGCCGTAGCGATGGGAGCCGCTGGCGGAGCCAACTACAACCACCCCGACTGGCCCGGCCAATTGAAGCAGCAAGCCGGAGCGTTTGACGTAATCGTGGACAGTGCGGCCGGCGACGGATTCGCGCAACTTGTTGACGTGGCGGCGGGGGGCGGACGCATTGTGTTTTACGGCGGCACACGCGGAGCCATCAACAATCTGGTGCCGGGACGGGTGTTCTGGAAGCAATTGACCGTACTGGGCAGTACAATGGGTTCGGACGCAGAATTTGCGGCGATGATGGAGTTTGTGAACGAGAAAAAGCTGGTGCCGGTGGTGAGCAGGGTGTTTTCGTTGCAAGAAGGCAACGCGGCCTTGGAATTCATGAAATCTTCCAGTCAGTTCGGGAAGATTGTGTTGGTTATTGGAGGTTAGCTTTTAGCTATTAACTGCAATTGTTAAAGCGTTTTGAGCATTTTTTGCCTAAAACAGGTCAGACGCGGTGCGTCTGACCGGAGGCACAGGCTCGTTAAAGACAACAGACGGGCGTTTTGCACTAAAAACAGCCACAATGCCCACCTATTGTCTTGGCGTTTGTCGGCTTCCGGTCTGACGTACCGCGTCTGACCTGCGTGTTTATGCCGTTTTAAGCAATTCTTGCCCAAAACGCCTGTTAGGAACAGAAACACTGTCATTTCTTCGCGTTCAAATCATCAATGTACGTGAAAATTGCCCGTATGTCCTCGTTTGTCAAATCAGGGAAACTCTGCATTTGAACCATGTTGTACTGAATGAAAATCCGGTTGGCATCGCTGTCGCCGGAGGCAATTACGGCTGATGAATTTCTGACCCATTTGTAAATCCACGACATCGGATACTTGGAAGTGGCCTGTGCCAAACCGGGGCCGACTACCACGTCATTGCCAGTCGAGTGGCACGATTGGCAATTGTTGGCAAACAGCCTTTCCCCTTTCGATTTGAAGCAGCAATTGAAGGCGACTACCCGCAACTCTTGTATGAATTCGGCCTTTTTTAACAAAGCCTTCTGTCGCTGTTTTTCCTCAAACATTTTCTCCATGAACGCCAAATCCTCACTGATGCGATTTTCGGCTCTGTATTTTTCATAAGCGGCGATGGTGGCCTTGATTTTTTCAGGCGTTGATGCAGAAAGCGTCAAACTGAAAGCAGTTTCAACCCCTGTTCCGAATTCTTTTGTCGCCAAATAGGCTCCATTTTTTTTGTAGCCAATCGCAATCGCCACGGCGGTTTCTTGCTTGGGCATCAGCGTTTCGCTGTTTTCGCTGTTCCCTGCATAGTGTTTCACATTGTCATCCGTATTGAGCCGATACAGACTTTTGATTGACGTATAGACCACGTATGTATGTACCCGGTCAAAATCGCCGCCGTTTTCAACCATAACTTCGAGCGGATAGCTGGCCCAAGGTTTGGGAAGTGTCCCATTGTCAATATTCACCCAGCCCGTGTTTGTCCACTCGAAACCGTACTTCTCCATCCGGTATTTCTCGCGTTTCCACAGCAAATCTCTGTATTGCTCTGCTATTTTTTCAAAACGTCTGTTTTCGCGCTGCAATTCCTCTGTCCGTTTTTCCTGCTCGTTTTCCAGTTCGCGTCTCACTTTGGCGAGTTGCTTTTCGTAATACCCGCTCAGTAATTTGGCATATTTGTCCGCATTCTTGACTTTGGTGAGCCTTTGGCCCGCAAACCGTCTAAACTCGCGCCGGAGCGAATCGTCGGTGACCGACAATGCGGCCATGCTGTCTGTTTCGTACAGGTTTTTGTCTATGTTTTTGATGTACATTTCAACAATTTTGTTGCTACAGGTTTTGTGAATCACTTGCATCCGA
>JALOMD010000627.1 GCA_025455595.1 Cytophagales bacterium
ATGTCGCAGATGGCCTCCGTCAGCCCGATGCTCGGGGCAATCTCCACCGAGCCGCTGATTTCGTGGATGTCGGCTTGCACGTTGTTTTCGCGCAGGAAGTTGCCCAAAATGCGCGGGTACGAGGTGGCGATGCGTTTCCCGTTCAAGTCGCTGAGCTGCCGGTAGTCATCGCCGCGTGGCACGGCCAACGACAACCGGCAGCGGCTGAATCCCAGTCGGTGAACCAGTTGCACGGGCTGGTTGGTTTCAATCAACACGTTTTCGCCCACGATGCCCACGTCGGCCACGCCGTCGGCCACGTAGCCGGGAATGTCGTCGTCGCGCAGCGACAGGAACTCGGCGGGAAAATTGGCGGCTTCGGACTTGAGCTTGCCCGTGCCGTTGTTGAACTGGATGCCGCATTCACGCACCAAGCCCAGCGAGTCTTCGCTCAACCGGCCTGATTTCTGAATGGCAATGCGAATGATTTCGGACATTTCGAAGTACGAAGTACGATTTACGAGGTACGAATTGTAAGTCTAAAGTCAGAAGCGTTTTGGGTGGTTTTTGCCCAAAACGCCCGGCGGCAGAAGCTGCCTGAACAATCTGTTTTGGGCGTTTTTTGCCCAAAACGGCTATTTTGTCTGAACCCTGATTCGCAGGATTATAAAGATTAGCATGATTTCTTCCTTCAATCAAGGGAATCCTTGAATCCTGCGAATCAAGGTTCGGACAATTGGGCGTTTTGGGCAATTTTCGCCTAAAACGCTTTTCAATCTCAGACTTCAATCGCAAAAACTGCGAAATAAGGCCGCAAAGGTAAGCAAAGAAATGTTTCGGGAAGGAGAAAAAAGCAACGCTGTGAAACGGGATTGCACCATGCTTCGTTACCTTTGGGAAGGCGTCTGTTTTTTGTCTTGAATCGCGGACGACGCGGATATCGCAGATTGCACGGATAAAACACTGTGAAATAAACACGTCCGTTTCCCAAAAACCTATCCGCGCCATCCGTGAAATCTGTGTCATCCGCGATTCAAGACGATCACCTTTCACTGACCACTGACGACTTTGATGAAACAGTTCAAACAACCCAAAGCCTACACGCCCGCCACCGCTTATGTGAAAATTACGGCGTTCTGTGCCTACCAAGAACGCACCCAACAGGAAGTGCGCGAAAAACTGCTCGGTTACGGCCTCGACGAGGACGAAGCCGAGGAACTGATTGTGCGGCTGCTTCAAGAAAACTATGTGAACGAGGAGCGGTTTGCCCGCACGTTTGCGGGCGGCAAGTTCCGGCTGAAAAAATGGGGCCGCCTCAAAATCCGGGGCGAACTGAAGGCGCGGGGGTTGTCGGCCTACTGTGTGCAGAAAGGGATGGAGGAAATCAACCCCGACCAGTACTGGGAAACACTGCTCGAACTGGCTGAACAGAAAAACGCGTTGGAAAAAGAACCCAATCCAATGGCACGCAAACAGAAAATAGTCCGGTTTCTGTTGGGCAAGGGCTACGAACAGGATTTGGCGTGGGAAGCGGTGAACGAAGTGGTTAAGGGTTGATTGTTTACACGAAAATTCAGAGGGTATTGTAAAAAAAAGCGTTTTCGGCTAAAACGCCTGTTTGACCGAACCGCATCTTGTCTTGACGACCAACGGAACACGGATTGAACGAATGAAACGGATAAAAGAACGGGTCGAATTCGTTCCAATCAGTTTTGTCCGTCCAATCTGTGTTCCGTTTTTTTGAAGTCCGGTGCTTGGGCCGTTTTGGGCAAAATTTGCCTAAAACGCTGCGTAACATCAGTAATTAAGTGATTCCAACGTTGCTGAACCGCTTACTCTCCTGACAATTTCTCCAGTTTCAATTCGGCATCGCGCAAATACGTGCGGCATTGGCCGATGAGTTTGGTTGCTTCCTCAAACAGTTTCACTGATTCGTCAAACGGCTGGGTGCCGTCTTGCAGTGCTGTCTGTATTTCGCGGATTCGGTTCAGGGCCATTTCGAGGTTAAAGTCTGGAATTTTGCTCATGATTGCGTTTGTCGAATTGAACCGCCTCATACATAGAGACGGTTTTTTGTTTTACGCGGCGTTTTGAGCAAAAAATACCCAAAACGCCAATTGTTAGTTTGTCAAATTCCTATTGCAAACTCCGTGCAGTTGTTGTGTATTCGGGCAATTCCAGTTTCTCAGCCCATTCCATAGAAATGGGCAATTGCTGATTTGAAAGCTCAATGTGAACAACGCGCCTTCGGTTGTTGTTCGTAGTCCGGCTTGAACTGTGCAACAACAGCGGCTTCATTACCATGACACCACCTTTTGGCACTCGGCAAATTGTTTCTTTTTCCGTCGTCCAGTCAATGGTTTCGGGCCGCAGGATGCCTTTTGCGTGCGAGTTCGGGATTACGCGCAAGGCACCGTTTTCTTCGTCTGTATTGTCCAGGTGAATGCGGACAGTGAAAATGTTTTGCAGTATTTCCAAAGGCGGCTGCACGGCGAATTGGTTCTGTTTCACAGTCCACGGGCCGAACCCTGCGATCTCTGTTTTTCTGTCAACCGAAACAGTCAAATCTTGGTGGTAAGCCACGTACCAGTTTGACTCTCCCGGTTTGTCGAAATAGATGGATTTCACGACAAAATAATTGCTGCCGAACAATTGCCTGACAATAGAACTCAGCTTTTGGTTGAACAACAACGGAACCGTTTCGGGCAATTCTTTCAGAAATTGTCGGATGGCAAACAGTTCGGTTGTTTTCCTGAATGCTGCTCTGCTGTGGTCTGCCCGGCTGATAACTGCGGCGATTCGTTCGGTTTCGTCTGCCGAGAACACGCCTCCGATTACAGTGAAACCCTTGGTGTCAAGCTCGGCTTTGTGTACGGCGAGTTTCGGCATAAGTCTTCCGTTTCAGAGTTGTTCGATTTGCTCGCGTGTCAGCCCGGTTGCCTGTTCAATTACTTCTATGCTATGCGCTTCTGTGCAAACGCTTCGCCGCGTTTCTCGCCCCGCTTCTCGCCCCGTATTTCCCCTATCCGTTCGCCTTCTTTTCGAGCCGTTTCCAACACGCTGTAACTGTCGCGCAGTGCTTTCAGACTTTCTTGGTACGTTTTCATGTCTGTAGGATTAAGTTTTGCAATTTGGGCTTCTTCAAAGAGTTTTTCAAATATGCGTTCCTGTAATTTTCGCGGCCGCGACTGTAGTTTGTGCAAATTCTTCAGTACGTACATCCATTTGTCGAAATGCGTCACCAGTTCGCTTTCTTTTTTGCGGAAACGCGGCATTTCCAGATAAATGAACGCCGACCATATAGACGGCTTTCAGTTCATAATCCCAATCGTTGCCTTTCGGCACTTGGGACTGAATCGGGAAGGTGGCGTAGAACAAGCTGCGGTCTTTGAAAAACTCCTGACGCACGTTTTGCACCTCGATGATAAACTTTTCGCCTTCTTCGTTCTCACAGTACAAATCAAAAACGGCACGCCGGTCGGCTTCGGTCAATCCTTGGTGTTCGGTGTTCAGGTAGGTCAAGTCCTTGATTCGCTCCCGCTTGTCCAGCACTTGGTTGAGGAAATCAATGAGCAGATCTTTGTTGAACTCGCTGCCGAACAGCCGCTTGAAGCCAAAGTCGGTGAACGGGTTGATGTACTTTTCTTTTCCCATGTCGCAAACATAACAAAACCGGCCCTACTGCACCACCGACTGCACACGGCCTTGGCGCAGCACGGTTTCGATGACGTCGCCTGAGCGGAGTTCGGTGGCGGAAGTCACTTTGCGTCCGTTTTTCAGCGTCACCGAGTAGCCTTGCGCCAACAACGCCCGTGGGTCAACAGCCTGCAGGCGAGCCTCCAGCAAGTCGAGTTGGGCGTTTTTTTGCTGGAAAAGCGTGTTGCGCTGCCAACCGAGGCGTTCGGTGTAGTCGTCCAGAAACTGTTCGGTTTCGTTGAGGCGTTTTTGCAGCAATTCACGAAAATACGCCTGCGTGCCGTCCAGCACGGCCAGCAGTTCGGCTTGGTCAGGCGTGGCAATTTCGGCGGCGGCGGTGGGCGTGGCGGCCCGCACGTCGGCCACGAAGTCCAGAATGGTGAAATCCGTCTCGTGCCCGATGGCCGAAATCACCGGAACCGGACAAGCAAACACGGCGCGGGCCAATGTTTCGTCGTTGAAAGCCCACAAATCCTCCGCCGAGCCGCCGCCACGTGCAATCACAATCAAATCCAAACCGGGTTCGGCTTGCAGTTTTTGCAACGCCTCGGTCACCGAAGCGGCCGCCGTGTCGCCTTGCACCAACGACGGAGCCAGCACGATTTCCATGCACGGAAACCGCCGCTCGAATACGCGCAGCATGTCTTGGATGACGGCCCCCGTCGGTGAGGTCACGATGCCGATGCGCCGGGGAAACATGGGCAAGCTCTGTTTGTATTCTGTATCAAACAAGCCCTCGTTCTGTAGTTTCTCTTTTAGCAACAGAAATCGCTGGAACAAATCGCCCACGCCCGCGTCGCGAAGGGCGGTGACTTGCAACTGGTATTGGCCGCGTGAGGCGTACACGGTCACGTCGCCGGTGACCACGAGCTTGGCCCCGGTTTTCAGCAACGGGCGGTTGCGCGGGTTGAGTTGCCCCCGGAACATGACGCACGAAAGCTGGGCATCGTCGTCTTTCAAGGTGAAATACGCGTGTCCCGACGAGTGCATGGTAAGGTTTGAAATCTCGCCTTCCACGTCAATCTGCTGCAAATCAGGGTCGTCTTCGAGGATGGCTTTGATGGCGTAAGTGAGGTCGCCGACGGAAAGGATGTCGTTCACGGTCAATGGGCTATCAGCCGTTGGTATTTTTTGGTTTGTCGTTCCCAAAGGTAGGCGATGGGGCAGGGGTTTGCAAGCGAAATTAGCCCGAAGCCGATGAATGCGAGAAGCTGGTTTGTGAGAAACGAAACTACGCGCAATTTACAGGCCAAAACTGCCGTCACATGAGTGGACAATAGGACAACACAATTAAAGAAAATCCTGAAGCACTGCTGCCGGAACTATTTGCCTCCGTACTTTCGCTTGACTATCGCAATGCTGAACCGCTGCACGTCGAACAGTCGTTTACTGTTGCTCGTAGAGACGACTTTCTGTTTCGCATAAAAGGCGACAAGCCTTATATTTTGCAAATCGAGTTCCAATCGGAAAACGCCAAGGACATGCCACGCCGTGTGTTGGCTTATTGCGGATTGGTTTATGAGAAATACGGATTGCCAGTCAAACAGGTGGTGTTTTACTTAGGAAATGGCAGACTTAGCATGGCAAACCGCGTCGAAATGCCGGATTTTTCCTATTC
>JALOMD010000628.1 GCA_025455595.1 Cytophagales bacterium
CCAAGAGGCGAAAGACATTCTGCCCAGAGCCTACGGCATCGAAGCCGGACTGACCGTGAAACCGATTGAAAATCTGTTGGTGAAAGCGTCTGTCTGGCGGCTGGACTTGGAGCAGGAATTTGTTTATGTCGGCGACGAAGGAATCGTGGAACCGGGCGGCAAAACCCGCCGCACGGGCATTGATTTTTCGGCCCGCTACCAACTCACCCGCTGGCTCTACGCTGATGCGGATGTAAACCTGACTCGTCCACGAGCCAGAGACGCGGCGGAAGGCGAGAATTTCATTCCGCTGGCCCCCACTTTCACCAGCATCGGCGGCCTGACGGCTAAACTCAAAGACGGCTGGAGCGGCAGCCTGCGTTACCGCTACCTGGCTGACCGCCCCGCCAACGAAACCAATACAGTAACTGCCGAAGGCTATTATCTGATGGATGCCGTTTTGAGCTACAGTCGCCCGAAATTTGAGGTGAGCATTTTCGCCGAAAACCTGCTGAATCGCCCTTGGAAAGAAGCGCAGTTTGACACCGAATCGCGGTTGCGCAGTGAGGTGCTACCCGTTTCGGAGAATCACTTCACGCCGGGCACGCCGTTCTTTGCACGGATGAGTTTTACGTATCATTTTTAGTTTTTTACGATTTGTTCCGGTTTTTTTGCAAATCGCAAGGGTTTCCTTAAAGCCGTTTTGGGCAAAAAATAGCTAAAACGCAAGTGTGCATCTATAGAGGCGGGCCTACGGGGTCGCCTCTATGGCGTTTTAGCAAGAAATCAACTAAAATGTCGTGTTTGGAAATCTACTGTAGGCATTATGAATATTGTCAAACAGGTATTTGAGATTCGTACTTCGTCAATTGTAAATCGTACTTCAAAATGATTCATTACCAGCATTTCACATTGGACAACGGCCTTCAGGTCTATGTACACGAAGATCACACCACGCCGATGGCGGCTTTCAATATTTTATACAACGTCGGTTCGCGGGACGAAGACGAAAACCGAACCGGTTTTGCGCATTTGTTCGAGCACCTGATGTTTGGCGGTAGCCGGAACATCCCGTCATACGACGAGCCGCTGCAACGCGTCGGCGGCGAAAACAATGCCTTCACCTCGCCCGACATCACGAACTATTACATCACGCTGCCGGCGGCCAATCTCGAAACCGCCTTCTGGCTCGAAAGCGACCGGATGCTGGGCCTGTCGTTTGACCCGAAAGTGCTGGAAGTGCAGCAAAAAGTGGTGATTGAGGAGTTCAAGCAACGTTACCTGAACCAGCCTTACGGCGATGTTTGGCTCAAGTTGCGTCCGTTGGCCTACAAGGTGCATCCGTACCGCTGGGCTACCATCGGCAAAGACATTTCGCACATCGAACAGGCCACGATGGATGACGTTCGGGCGTTTTTCTACAAATATTACCTCCCCAACAACGCCGTGCTGGTCGTGGCTGGCGACGTGACGACGGAACAGGTGAAACAATTGTGCAAAAAATGGTTCGAGCCGATTCCGGCCGGGAAACCGTACGCCCGCCAGTTGCCGTCGGAACCTGCTCAAACACAGGAGGAAACACTAACCGTTGAAGCCAACGTGCCGCACGATGCGCTGTACATGGCGTTCCACACGCCCGGCCGCCAAACGCCCGACAGCTACCACACCGCCGACTTGCTCAGCGACGTATTGGGCCGGGGCAAGTCGTCGCGGTTGTACGACCGGCTGGTGAAGCAAGACCAACTGTTCAGCAACGTAGCCGCCTACACCACCAGTTCGGTGGAACCGGGCCTGCTGGTGATACAAGGCCAAATCAACGGCGACGTGACGCTGGAAACGGCTGAAAATGCCGTCCGTGAAATTTTGGACGAACTGGTGGCCAATGGTGTGCCGGAAGCCGACTTGGCAAAAGTGAAGAACCAAGCCGAGTCGTCTTTGGTGTTTTCGGAGGTGGAATTGTTGAACCGGGCCATGAATTTGGCCGCCTACGCCAACATGGGAGACGTGGAGGAAATCAACCGGGAAGCCGAACGCATCCAAAACATCTCGTCCGATTTGTTGCACACAATGGCTCGCCAAGTGTTGCGTTCTGAAAACCGGTCGGTGCTGCGGTATTTGGCGAAGTAAGGAGGCCTCCCCCAACCCCCTCCCAAGGAGGGGGCTTTTCTGTCCTATGACTTTCGCTTGTAGTCCCGACTTGTCGGGATGGATGATTTCAACGGCAACAGTGTCAGTTACAACGACATCCCGACAAGTCGGGACTACACAAACGGCGTTTTTATCGCGCTTCGCTTTTCAAGCGAAAATCCTAAGTCCGAGCCCTGATTTGCTTGATTACAGGATTGACATGATTCTTCCAATCAAGGAAATTTTTGAATCCTGCGAATCATGGTTTGGACAGATGGCGTTTTAGGCAAAAAATGCCTAAAACGCAAAAGCCCCGTAGGGGCGACCTGTCTGTAGAAATATAGAGCAATCACAGACAAAAGCTCCGTAGGAGCGGCCCTGTTGACAACACATCGTCAGGGCCGCTCCTACGGAGCTTTTGTCAGAAATCCTTTTTGGGGCTACAAATGGTCAGTTCCTACGGAGCCAAAAACGGCGGACAAAGGCGTTTTAAGCAAGAAACGCCCAAAACGCCAACCAACAACTAACAATCAGCCATTCAACCATCAATCCTCTATCTCGAAAATCGCCTTCAGTTCGTTGGCATCGTGGGGTTTCATGCGGCCGGCCAAGATGAGGCGCAACTGTCGGCGGCGCAACGCACTTTCGTACAAGGCTTTTTCCTCGTCGGTTTCGGGGACAGCCTCGGCCACAGGTTGGGGTTTGCCGTCTTTGTCCAAGGCCACGAAGGTGAAAAACGCCTTGTTCGTAGCCAACTTGCGGCGGTTCGGAATGTTTTCAGTCCATGCCTCAATATACACTTCCATCGAAGAGTTGAAAGCCCGCGTCAGTCCATGCCTCAATATACACTTCCATCGAAGAGTTGAAAGCCCGCGTCACTTGTGCCCGCAGCGTCACCACATCACCTACTTTGATTGGCTCTGAGAACGAAATGTTGTCAACCGAGGCGGTGACTACGATGGAATTGGCGTGGCGTTGCGCCGCAATGGCCGATACGATATCCATCCAGTACATCAGCCAGCCGCCCATCAGGTTGTTCAGGCCGTTGGTGTGGTTGGGAAAAACCATTTCGGTCATGGTCGTCAGCGACTCGCGGGCAAATTTCTTTTCGGTCATATGATGGGTCAATGGTCTGTCGTTGTCGAGTAGTGATACTGTGCGTTTTGAGCAAAAATTGCCCAAAACGCCATTCGTATCCAAAACAAAAGCGGACTACCGCAAGGCTGTCCGCTTTTGTTGGAAATAGTAGTAGGACTTTCGCTTAGTAGTCCCGACCTGTCGGGATGTCATGCAACGCATGGCTTAACCGTGGAAAACCACCCTTCGGGTGAATCCCGACCTGTCGGGACTACTAACACACCGCTTTTTTACGCCAAGCGAAAGCCCTAAATATATTTTCAAGTCGTACCTCTGTCAGCGGCGGCGTTTCTGACGTGCCCCGCCGGTGCCGCCGGAGAATTTCGGCCTTCTGAATTTCAGGTTTTTCCGACGCGTCTTCACCAGCGGGTTTATTGTATATTCCAGTTTGGCCGCAAGGATGATGTAACTGTCTTTGCGATCCGGATTGCCGCG
>JALOMD010000629.1 GCA_025455595.1 Cytophagales bacterium
CTCGGCTTCGGCCAGCCGTGCGTCAAGGTCAACGAACGGACAATCCAAGGCCTTGGCCAGCCGCTTGCCGAAAGACGTTTTGCCGGAGCCGGGCATTCCTATCAAGAAGATGTGCATTCGTTTTTCGTTTGGCGTTTTTCGTTTACCGTTTTGGGCAAAAATTACCTAAAACGCTTTTTGTCTGAACCATGATTGGCTTCGCCGAACTTACGTTTCGCAGGATTGAAGGATTGACTTGATTGGAAATCCTGTTCATCCTGTAATCCTGTCAAAAAACAAATCAGGGTAATCCCCGAATCCTACAAAACGTAAGTTCGGCGAAGCCAATCATGGTTCAGACAAAAAGCGTCTAAAACGATGAACGATAAACGTTAAACGTTTTTTTGGCAACATTTCCGCAAATATTGTAGTTGTGATAAAACAAACCGTATTTTACGGCACACATTTTATGTGACAATACTATCTATTTCGTCATAAAATGGAAATCAGAGTAACACACGACGGCTCGCACACGCTTTACAACCCGCAGTTGAACGAAAACTACCACTCCGTCAACGGGGCGGTGGACGAATCGAACCACGTGTTTGTGGAAGCTGGGCTGAGGCCGGTTCTAAAGGAGAAAAAAGGCATTTATTTGCTGGAAGTGGGCTTCGGCACGGGCTTGAACGCGTGGCTTAGCGTTTGCGACGTACAAGAGCACTTCCCCGAAAGCCTTGTGAGCTACGTGGCCATCGAGCCGAATCCCATACCTGACGAGACGGTGGCGCAACTCAACTACTCGTCGTTGCGCAACGGCACCTCGCACGCGGGCGAACTGTACTACCAACTGCACCAAGCCCCGTGGGAAACCGAAACCAAGGTGCTCAAAAACCAGTTCCACATCCGCAAGCTGCCCGTCCGTCTGGAGGATTTCAAGCCCTACTGGCTCTTCGACCTGATTTACTACGATGCCTTTGCCCCCAACAAGCAGCCTGAAATGTGGGACAAGGCGTTGTTCCAGCGGCTTTACGACATCACCGTGCCCGGCGGTGTGCTGGTGACCTATTGCGCCAAGGGTCAGTTCAAACGCGACCTCCGTGAGATCGGCTGGGAAGTGGAGTCGCTGCCCGGCCCCACCGGCAAACGCGAAATGACCCGCGCCGTCAAGCCCCTGACAGCACCAGTTTGAATGCGGAAAGCGTTTTAAGCAATTTTTGCTCAAAACGTCGCTTTGCTTTTCTCCGCATCCGGCATTCCGATTTCCGCATTCAAGAATCTCCTTCGGGGGCTGGGGGCAATTTTTTCCTTTCGCCGTCGTTCGGTCAGGTAATGACAGTCCAAAAAAACTTTCTTCAACGTTTTGTGTTTGTGGTTGGGCGTTTTAGGCAAAAATCGCCCAAAACGCCGTTGCTTCTTCTTGCCTGCGCCGCAAGTCTTTGTGCATCAAGTTGCAAACCCGACAAGAGCAAAAACGCCGCCCCGTTGGGCAACGAGATACTGGCCCGTGCCGGGAACGCCACCCTGAGCCGCGCCGACGTGGCCGAACTGCTGCCCACCGACATGACCCCCGCCGACAGCGTGGCCTTTGTGCGGCAGTATGCCGAAAGTTGGGTGCGCCGCCAACTGCTGCTCGCGAAAGCCAGCCAAGCCGAGGCCGATAACGACGAGATTGACCGCAAAGTGGACGACTACCGACAGCACTTGGTGTTGCAGGCGTTTGAACAAGGCTACGCCGCCCAATACGCCGACACCAACGTGACTGATGCCGAAATAAAAGCCTACCACCAAACCAATCCCGACAATTTCTTGTTGCAGCAGAGTATTGCGCGGGCTTTTCTGGTGGCCGTGCCCAAGAACACGCCGCAGTTGGAGCGGGCCAAAGCATGGATGCGGTCGCGGCAACCCCGCGACAGGCAGGAGTTGCAGTCGTTTTGCTACCGGTTTGCGAGCTTTTATCACTTGCAAGACAGTGTGTGGGTCACGTTTGACGAACTGGTGCGCAACACGCCTTTCCGCGAAGAAACCAGCCCGGCACGGTTGCTGCGCAACGGCACGCTGTCCGAAACCGCCGACCAACAAAACGTCTATCTGCTCGCTGTCAAAGACCACCGCCTGCCGGGGCAGTCTGCACCGTTGCCGTTTGTGGAACCCAAAATACGCGAAATCCTGTTCAGCCGCCGGAAGGTCAAGGTTCTCCGCGACTTGGAAAACCAACTCTTCGAGGAAGCCCGCCGCCGTAACGAAATTGACATCCGCGTAAAATGAAAGATGTTATAATTTGTTAAAAACCCGCGTTTTGGCAGTTTTTGCCGTAAATTGCGGTTCGCTTAACGTTTGTCGTTTTGCGTTTAACGTTTTGGGCGAAAAGCGTTTTAGGCAAAAAACGCCCAAAACGCTGCCCCCCATTGGCACATTAACCCGTTATCCCGTTACCGCATTAACCTGATGAGAAAAAGCCTCGTGTTCAACGCATTTTTGGGTGCCGTCCTGTTGGTGTTCGTTGCAAGCCGGGCCGTTGCCCAAGGCAAGTCCATTGACCGCATCGCTGCCAAGGTTGACAACTACATTGTGTTACAGTCGGAGATAGAAGGCTATGCCGCCGAAGCCGCCGCTGCCGGTCGTACCATGGACAAGTGTCAAATTCTGCAGCAACTGCTGTTGCAAAAACTGATGGCCGCCAAAGCCGAGATTGATTCGGTGAACGTGGACGAGAAGGAAGTGGAATCCACGCTTGACCGCCGGATGGAATACATGATTCGCCAGCAGTTCGGCTCGCCGGAGAAACTGGTGGAAGCCTACGGCAAAACCCCCGAAGCCCTGAAAGCCGAACTGCGGCCGCAAATCAAGGAGCAACTTTCGGTGCAGAAAATGCAGGAGAAAATCACCGAGAAGCTGAAAGTGACCCCCAGCGAGGTGAAGCGTTTCTACAACAACATGCCCCAAGACAGCGTGCC
>JALOMD010000630.1 GCA_025455595.1 Cytophagales bacterium
GCCTCAAAATTTTATCCATCTATCTCAACCGTTTTTCATCATGATGAAAAATTATGAGACCGTATTCATCCTTACTCCCGTTTTGTCTGATGTCCAGGCAAAGGATGCGGTCGAAAAATTCAGGAAAATCCTGCAAGACACCGTGGGTGCTGACATCATCCACGAAGAAGACTGGGGCCTGCGCAAACTGGCTTACCCGATCCAGCACAAAAGCAACGGCTTCTATCATTTGATTGAGTTCAAGGCCGACCCTGAGAAAGTAGCCACCTTGGAAGTGGAGTTTCGCCGCGACGAACGCATCATCCGCTTCTTGACCACCCTGCTGGACAAGTACGCGATTGACTACAACGAACGCCGCCGCAAAGGGCTGGTGGGCCGTAAGAAAGAACAGCCGCAACCGGAAGCCGCCGCTTAATCACTCTCACCCAAAACAAGGAGAACCGAGCCATGACGCTACAAAACGAGCCTCTGCACAAGACAGACACGCGCAAAAAATACTGTCGCTTCAAGAAAAACGGCATCAAGTACATCGACTACAAAGATGCAAACTTCCTGCTCAAGTTCGTTAACGAACAGGGCAAGATACTGCCGCGCCGCATCACCGGCACCAGCCTGAAATACCAGCGCAAGGTGTCGCAGGCCATCAAACGTGCCCGTCACCTGGCGTTGATGCCATACGTGGCCGACGGACTGAAATAAGCTCTTAGCGGTTAGCTGTTGGCTTTTAGCTAACAGCCAATAGCTAAAAGCCAACAGCTAATAGCTTTTCACCAAAGACTTCAAAATGCCACTGATATGGTAGAAATCATCCTTAAAGAAGATATCGCCGGTTTGGGTTACAAGAACGATATCGTGAAGGTTCGTCCGGGTTACGCCCGCAACTTCCTCATTCCCAAAGGTTACGCGATAACCGCCACCGAATCGGCCAAGAAAATCCAGTCCGAGAACATCCGGCAGGCCGCGCACAAAGCCGAGAAGATCCGCAAAGATGCACAGGAACTGGCCGAGAAAATCGGCGACCTGACGCTCGAAATCGCCGCCAAAGTGGGCGAAAGCGGCCGCATCTTCGGCAAAGTGACCACCACGCAAATCTCGGATGCCCTGCGCACCAAAGGATTCGAGGTGGACAGGAAGAAAATCTCGCTTGACAGCGAAGTGAAGTCGGTGGGCAACTACAGCGCCACGCTCGACTTGCACAAAGAAGTGAAACACAAGATCAAGTTTGACGTGGTAGAAGACTAAGCGAATGTCTTCACCCGTTGTAATGGAAAAAGCGTCTCGGTTTCGGGACGCTTTTTTTGCGTTTTAGGCAAAATTTGCCCAAAACGCCATGTGTCTGGCGCAAGCGTCCGCTTTTGCCAATGGCTTGGGTCAGCGTCCGCTGGCCGCAAGCGAAGCTTGCAAGAAGCGATGTCAACAGAAACAGGAAATAGCAAAAGCGTTTGGAGCAAAAATTGCCGAAACACTGCTAACTCATCCTTTGTCAAAGCTGCGTCTCGACGTGGTGCCGTCTGTTGCGAGCCTGTCGGCTCGCGACCAGCGGACGCTGGTCAAACAAAAGACACAAGCGGACGCTTGCGCCAGCTTGTAGTCAACGTTTTAGGCAAAAAATGCTCAAAACGGCTGCACAGGACAAAACTTGCTGCAAAACGTTCTGGTTTGAATATCTCGTAGTTTGCTTTTCATTCTGAATTCTAAATTCACAATTCTGAATTAGTATGGATTTCCGCACCCCCGTCACTGTCGTCCCGATGCCGTTCCGGCTTTCGCATACGTCTCCGATACTCACGCTGGGGTCGTGTTTTGCGGATGCAATGGGAGAACGGCTGGTTGAAAACAAGTTCAACGCGTTGGTCAATCCGTTCGGCACCGTTTTCAATCCCGTTTCCATCGCCCGGCTGTTGGATTTAGCACACCAGCCGCGAATGGTTGCGCCCGGACGCATGGTGGAGACCGAAAGCCGCTGGCGACACTACGATTTCCATTCAATGCTTACGGGTGATTCGCCGGAAGAATTGCTCGCCAAAATTGACCAAAAATTGCTCAAAACGGCCGATTTCCTGCAAACCGCCCATTGCTTGGTGCTGACGTTGGGTACGTCCGTAGTCTATCGCCTGCGGGCCGACGGGCAGGTAGTTGCCAACTGCCACAAAGCACCCGCTGTGTTGTTCGACAAGGGTATGCTCACGCTGGACGAGGCCGTTTCGGCTTTGGAAGCTGCGTTGTCGGCGTGGCTGGCGGCAAATCCGTCGTTGCGCATCATACTCACCGTCAGTCCGGTACGGCACGTGAAAGACACTTTGCCTACCAACAGCGTGAGCAAGGCGTTGCTGCGGGTGGCGTGCCACTTGCTTGCCGAACGCAACCCGCGCATCGCGTATTTCCCCGCCTACGAAATCATGCTCGACGACCTGCGCGACTACCGTTTCTACGAAGACGACATGATTCACCCGACCAAATTGGCCGAGACGTACATTTGGGAACAGTTTGCCGAAGCCTGTTTCGACGAAGAGACGCGACGTTTTTTGCCGGAATGGGAAAAAATCAAACGCGACTTGATGCACCGGCCGTTTGCGGCGCAATCGGTGGCCTACCGACACTTTCTGACAAATCTGGAGCAGAAATTGGTGGACATGTCCGCCCGTGTGAATGTAGCGATGGAGTTAAGTTTTGTGCAGAGCCAGCTCGCCACCCCGAACAAAGCGACAACAAGTGACCGCCGTCCCGACTGAAAAGACGTGCAAGCGTGTAAGTTCGGGCCGGTTTACGCGTATCGGTAAGCCAGAACACTTTTTTCCGAGCCTTGCCTTACGTACCTTTGATAACGAAAAACGATCCGTTTGTACGGCCTCTGGATGTTTTACCGAAGAAAACGCCTGACAACGAGGCTCTTCCCAAAAACAAACCGTTTACATCCCGTTTTCATACGCCACAAGCTTGTTTTTCGTTATTTCAACACGCATCCATCCCAAGCGCATGAGATTTTTAGCCGCCTTTCTGGTACTGTGTGTAGTGTTGCCGTTGCAAGTGGCGGCTCAGACCCGCAAAAGCAACTTGTTCAGGAGCAAAGAATACGGCGGCAACGTGGATCGTTCGCTCAAAATCACCATAGGCGGCGGCGTTTCGTCGTACAACGGCGACCTGAACAGCGTGGGCGAACGCATCAACACCATTTTCAGCGGCGGCATTATGTACAAGTTTGCGCCGCACGTGAGCTTGCGCGGCGAGTTCAGTTTCTACCGGCTTTCGGGTACGGACGCGGGCGGACGCAACTCGTTCCGCAACCTGTCGTTCCAGTCGCGGAACATCGAGGCCTACGGCGGCATTATGTACGAGCTTTTCGACGTGGAAAACCCCATGCGCGGCCAAGGACTGATCATAAACCCTTACGTGTGGGGCGGGCTGGGTTTCACCACGTTCAGCCCTTACACCACGCTTGACAACACCACCTACTTCCTGCGACGCTACCGCACCGAAGACGTGGCCTACAGCGGCGCGGCGGCGGTGATACCGCTGGGTGCGGGCATCCGGTTTGAGGTAAGCCGCCGCATCGGGTTCAGCCTGGAAGGCACCTACCGCTTCACGCTGACCGACTACCTCGACGACGTAAGCACGACGTACATCGGCAGCGGCAACGTGACCGACAACATCCGCGCACGCCTCGCCGACCGAGGCCCGGAGGTGGGCCAGCCGTTCCGCGAGGCCGGTTCGCAACGCGGCAACCCCAACCGCAAAGACGGCTACGCCACGCTGATGCTCCGCTTCGAGTACCTGCTCTGGCCTTTCGACCGTTTCGGCAAGCCCCAATGCCCGCCGTCCCTCAAACTCACCCGCAAGCCTGTTTTCAAACGGTAAATCGAAAGTCGTCAGTCGTCAGTCGCCAGTTTCATCATTGGACAAAAGAGAAAAGAAGAAAGAGAAAAGAGGTTTTACCGAGCTTGGGTCACTCTTTTTTCTTTGCCCTTTCTTCTCTTCTCCAATGATGAGGTCAGACATTCAGATTCGTTTAACGTTCATCGTTTTGGGTAAAAATTGCCCAAAACGCAAATGTCGTGCGTCCGCACGTCTCTGTATCGCCCTTGCGTTCGAAGCCCTCCCCTGCCAAGTATTTTCCCGTTGCTCAGGAAGCCAGTTTCAGCCATAGATTGGAAAAATCGTGTTGCAGCAGGGCTTGGCGTTGAATGAATACGTGCAATTCCTGTACGTCGCCCCACCTCATGCCGAAGTCCGGCTCTTCCATCAATTTGACAAGCACCATCCAATCGTGGCCTTGCGGCAGGTACTGGCGCGGATCGTCGCGTTGCGGGAAACGGGCGTAGCCGCCCACGGTGCTGCAAAGCCCGGCCTCTGTCAATCGGTAGTACTCTTTTGCCGGGCTGCGGTGGTAGGCCGCCAACTTCCGCTTTTCCTCTTCCTTGGGATTGTCCGAGGACTCGTATTCGGCTGACTGCGGCAACCGTGCGTGTTCGGGAAACATGATTTCGTACAGGTAATCCGTCTCGTCGGGCGGCGCACTGGCGGGTTGGAACGCCAGCGGCCCCGGATTTTTGACGGACTTGGCCACGGCACCCGGCATGGGAAGGGGCTTGGTGTGGTTGTACAACAAGGCATTAACGGAAGCTGCGTCCAACAGGAGTTCCGGGTCGGTACACAAATCTGGGTGGTAGTGCCCCATTGCCTTGCTTTCGTAATGCAAAAACTGCCCTTGGCCCCAATCCACGAACAGTTGCAGCAAGCCTTGCGTCGGGAAACCGGGTAGCGGCGGCATGTCGGCAAAGTTGAGTTGGAGCAGAAACAGCAGCGGCTCGTCGTCCGGATTGCGCGGGTAGGTGAAATCGGCGGGCCAGTACGGGATTTGGCCGCCCAGACGGCTTTGCCACGGCCGCCCGCCTTCTTCCGCCCGGACGATTTTCAGAAATGGTTTCCAATGGAGCCGGATGATTTCGGCAAAGGGAGCCAGCACGGGCGGCAGTTCGGGCATTTGGTAGGGAAACATGGTGGTTTTCGCTTTCCCCAAAGATAA
>JALOMD010000631.1 GCA_025455595.1 Cytophagales bacterium
AAGTCTTTGCTCAACCTCTTCCATGCCGAAAAAGAAGCAACCACGCCAGGCGCAATCTTACGACAAGATTTTCAAGGAAAACCTGAAGAAAGCCTTTGACGAACTGATTCCGCAACTCACCGGGCTTCGGATGGAAAACTACGAAGATTTGAACCCGGATTTTCAGCGCACCATTGAGCAAAAAACCGACTATTTGTTCCGCGTGACGAACCGCGACGAAACCTACGCCCTTCAAGTGGAGTTTCAGGCCAAAAACGACCCGGACATGTTGCGTCGGATGCTGCTCTACCGAAGCCTGATTTACCACCGCGAAAACCTGACGGTGAGACAGGTGGTGTTCTATGTGGGAAAAGACGCATTGGATATGAAGAACAACCTGCGTCAGCCAAGCCTTTCGTTCAACTACCGCCTGATTGACATGACGCGCATTCCGTACCGTCGGTTTCGGAACCGCATCACCTGAATTGTTCGTCAGCGACATTTTGCGTAAATTGGTGTCCGTGACCACGCAAAAAAGCGAATGGGAAAAATTCTCAATACAAGTCGAGATACTGTCGCAAATCAAAAACCTCCAGACAACCGTAAACCAACAAGTGACCATGCTTGAACTGCCCAAAATCGAAGAACTACCCTCCTACAAGGAAACGTACAAGAGAGGCATAGAGAAAGGAATGGAAAAAGCCATTTTGGTCATGCACAGAAACGGCCGCAGCCCGCAGCAAATTGCTGCCGACCTGAGCATGACGGTCGAGGAAATAAACGCGGTGGTTGAGAAAGCCGCCAAGCGGTGACTGCATGCTCTTTCCAATGAAAAGGCGTTTTGGGCGAAAACCGCCTAAAACGCCTTTTTTTATATGGCGACTGTCCCTTTACTTTGGCCTGAATTTTGAGCTTTCAGGCCGGGCGTTTTGGGCACTTTGGCCTGAATTTTGAGCTTTCAGGCCGGGCGTTTTGGGCGATTTTTGCTTAAAACGCTCATTCGCCCGCAGCCATAACTTTTTAATTTGTTCCGTTCCCATGCCTGAAAACCTCCAAAGCTGTCCGGTTTGCAGCTCGTTATTAACCAAGCATTTTTTGGTTTGCAAAGACCACACCGTCAGCCAGCAAGAATTTCAAATTGTTCGTTGCGAAAGCTGCGGTTTCAAATTCACCAGCCCGCGTCCGAACGAAGCCGAGTCGCACGACTACTACCAGTCGGATGCCTACATTTCGCACAGCGACACCCGCAAGGGACTCATCAACCAGGTGTACGGGCTGGTGCGCAACTACACGTTGCGGCAAAAACTTAATTTGGTCAACTCGTTGGTGGAAAAGATAGAGGGCAAAAAAGGTGAGTTTGGCGACTGGTGGTTCGACAACCGGCTGCTGGACATTGGTTGCGGCACAGGACACTTCCTGAAACTTTGCCAAGAAGTCGGTTGGGACACGAAGGGGATAGAACCCGACCCGCACGCCCGGAAACAGGCCATTGACAACAGCAAATCGGAGATACGGGGCAATTTCCTGATGGCCTACGAAAACGAATATTTCAGCGTCATCACGATGTGGCACGTGCTGGAACACATTCACCGCCTCGACGAAACGTTGCAGAAAATCAACCGGAACCTGACTGACAACGGCCGGCTGGTGATTGCCGTACCCAATTGCGACTCGTGGGATGCCCGGCATTACGGCGAATTTTGGGCCGCTTACGACGTGCCGAGGCATTTGTACCATTTTTCGCCCAAAACGCTGGCCAAGGTGTTGGCCAAATACGGCTTCGAGGTCGAATCCATCAAACCGATGCGGTTCGATGCGTATTACATCAGCTTGCTCAGCAGCAAATACCAAAGCGGCAATACCCAGTATTGGCAGGCGTTGCGCAACGGCTGGCGGTCAAACAGTTGGGCGGCGAGGAACGGCAACAATTACTCAAGCCTCACGTACGTTTTGAGGAAGACCGCAGCAGCCGGTTAACGGCTTGGACGCTGCGGCGTTTTGGGCAAAAATCGCTGAAAACGAAAAACCCTTTGGCGAAGTATTGAACTTCGCCAAAGGGTTACACATAATCGGATATCCGAATATGAAGTCATTTCTTCAAATCGGCGGCCAATTTTTGAATCGTTTCTTCTTTCAATTCCTTCAAGCCTGAATTCATGCTTTGCAAAATTGCGTGCATTTCCTCGGCGATTGCGTCGGCTTCTGTCACCAGTTTCTTTACTGGTGGCGCAAGTGGTTTTTTGTGCTTAGGTTTCATATCGTTAGGATTATAGTTTTTAAACAAACATGAGAAGATTGTAAGATGACGTTTTTGGCAAAAAAAGGCTAAAACGCTGAAAAAACACTCCATCCGCTGTTCGGGATTTGCAATCCCGAACCCGACTGTTTCGGATTTATAATCCGAAAGACCATTCGGCGTTTTAGGCAAAAAACGCCGAAAACGCCAAACCCATTTTCCACCAATGACTGCCGACTAACCACTTAAAACGAATAATCGGTTATCCGAATATAAACATGCAAAACTCTTTCCGACATGTATTTTCACTGGCAGCATTGACGGCCGTTTGCTTGTTCACCTTCACCCAGTGCGCCTTGCAAGGCAACCCGACGGGCGGCCCGAAAGACACCTTGGCCCCGGAAGTATTGAAAACCGTACCCGGCAACCGCAGCCGGAATTTCAAGGGCAACCAAGTCGAATTTACGTTTAATGAATTCGTACAAGTCGAAAACCTGCAACAAGAACTCATCGTCACGCCTGATCCGGCCAGCGAATATGATTTTAAACCCACCAAATACGGGCTGCGGATTACGTTCAAGAAACCGTTTTCGCAGGAGAATACCACCTATACCGTAAACCTGCGCAACGCGGTGAAAGACATTACCGAGAAAAACGTGGCCCGCGATGCCAAGGTGGTTTTCAGCACCGGCACGTCGTTGGACACGCTGTTTGCGCAAGGCCGCGTCACGGATTTGGAAACCGGCCAGCCGGTGGAGAACGCCGTGGTTTCGCTCTACCGCGCCAGCGACACGCTGGACATTCAGAAAAACAAGCCGTATTACTTCACCCGCACCGACAAGCAAGGCAACTACCGCCTCGAAAACCTGAGTCGGGGAAACTACCGCATGTACGCCCTCAGCGAAAAAGACAACAACCAACGCTACAACCAAGAAAAAGAAAAGATTGATTTTTTGCCCGAAGCCTTGGTCATCACCGACAGCAGTCGGCAGGGTTTGGATTTCAAGGTATCGGTGGTGGACGAGAATCCGCCGAAAATCAGCAGCAAAACCACGCAAAGCGACATCTACTTGTTGGAAATGAACGAGGGGCTGACTTCTGCCAGCGTCCAACTGGCCGACAGCACGAAACAACTGGCCTACATCATTGATGCCAAAAGCCCGAAAACCATCCGGCTTTACAACACCATCCAAAACTACGACAGCTTGGTGGTGGCCGTCACGGCGGTTGACTCGGCAGGCAACGAGGGTCGTAGCGAGGCCAAAATCAAGTTTGCCCAATTGGACGAAAAACAGCTAAAACGCAAAACCAAAATCCCGCTCGAAACCGGCACCGACCCCAAAGACGGCGAGCCGATTCTGCGCAACTTCACTTACACATTTGCGTTTTCCAAACCCATCGGCCCGGCCCGCATGAACCAAATCCAGTTGCTGGCCGACACGCTGACCCCGATTCCGCTGGATGAAAAAACCGACTTGGTCTGGAACAACTCGCGCAGCCAACTCACACTGACCAAGCAGTTGGAGGTGCGGCGCGGCGTGCGGGTGGTGGCTCCGGCGGGCACGGGCCAAGGCCATCAAAACCGACCACAACATCAAAGACCCGGAAAAGTACGGCTCCATCAGCGGCCGCGTCACGGTACCGGCCAAGCACTACATCATCCAGTTGCTCACCAATGACGGCAAAGTGGTAGCCCAAACCCGCAACCAGCCGGTGTACTCCTTCCAGTACCTGCCCGCTGGCGACTACAACCTGCGCATCGTCATTGACCGCAACAACAACGGCAAGTGGGATGCCGCCAGTTTCAAAGACCGCCGCCCCGCCGAAAACATCATCTACGGCTTCACCAAAAAACGCCTCAAGGAAAACTGGGAACTCACCGATCAGAACGTGACGCTGTAGGAAGTCTTTGGTCCTGAGTCGTTAATCGTTGGCAAAAGAAAAGGCGGCCATTGTGGTTGCCTTTTTTCGTTTCTGTTATAGTTTTTGATTCGTAGCAAAGGGGTAGGAGAGGGAGTCATGTTCCGAACCCTGATTCGTAGAAGCCAAAGATTGCCTTGGTTGAAAAGTAAGAGAATCATGCTAATCCCCGAATCCTACGAAACGTCAGTTCGGCGAAGCCAATCCGGATTCGGGCCAAAGCGTTTTGAGCATTTTTTGCTTAAAACGCTTTGGTCTTGAATCGCGGATGAAACGGATGGCGCGGATTACACGGATGTGAAAACACTGAGACAGACGCGATTGTTTAACCACAAACCCATCCGTGTAATCCGCGTCATCCGTTTCATCCGCGATTCAAGACAAACCTTGCGTCGGGTACGAAGTTTTATCTTTTCACGAACCGCCCGTGTTCGCCGCGTACCGGGCTGTAGCCTTGGCAGCGTTCATACACGCCAGCCAGCGACGATAACGGACAAAAAATAATTGTACTTTTATTGGATTTGTATTTGTTTTTTATTTAAAATTGAATCACAAATATGATTAAAAGTAGCAAAGCAACGGAAACACGAACACAGCTTGAAAATCCACTTTGCTAAAGATTTTGGCACAACGTTCGCCAAGCGAACACGCGAACAGCACAGAAACAAGCAGCCTGACTGAATGTCAGGTTATACCCAAGCAAGCACATGCTTGGCAAAGTGCGGTGCGCAAGATTTTGCAGAAGCATATTTGACTGGTAAGACTTGAAAGTCCGTTCGGTTGTCCGAAGAAGTATAATCGACGCGTTTTAGGCAATTTTTGCCCAAAACGGCTTAGATGGAACCGCAAACGGTTTTGAATCGTCCTTGCTGCCCAAATGCGTTCCTTGAAACCAGAAGCACGGCTGTACAGCCGAGAAATTGCTCATCGTACAAGCGGTTTATCGTAGGAGTTATCCACAGTATTTGTTCCAAATAATTTAAGGTCTATTTTTTCTGAGAAAAATATAAACCGTTTGTGGATAACTATGTGGATTAGTGGAAAACTCCGGTGGATAATGGCCCCTAAACATGTTTATCCAGCGTTTATCCAATGCGGATAACCCGGTTGTCCGGGACAAAACGACGACCATTGTGGATAAGCCCCCACTTATCCACAATTTAGATAGGTAGTTATCCACAGCCTTCTGGAATATTTATTCACATCCCTGTTTTTCTCGAAAATTGTTCATAACTTTTCCAAACTGCTGAGAATCTTGGAGAAGAGTGTGGATAATCCTGTGGATAACCGTCTGTTTATCCACAAACTATCTACAATAAGTAACCCGCCTACTTACGTTTTCCACTTTTCCACTTATCAACGTCCTTAATGGTATTAATAGATTTATTTAAAAGAAGAAATAAACATTATAAATAAGGGTTAAAAAAATATGGAAAGAAGAACAGACAGGATATTGCGCCGGGCCTTGGCGTGGGTGGTGCTGTTGTGGACAAGCGTGGCCGCCGCCCAAACCGATGTGAAACTGGCCGAAGAATACCTCCGGCAAAACGAACCCGAAAAAGCCCGCGAGATTTACCG
>JALOMD010000632.1 GCA_025455595.1 Cytophagales bacterium
TCGTCAGAGGTCAATCGAAAACCACTGCAAACAACCGAATGTCAGATATTTACAATGAGCTTTGTGCATCTGAGATTGAGATAATGCAAACCCGTTTCTATCAGGCACTTAGGTGATGAGTCGGTTTATGCTTCCTTGCGTTCTTTGCGTCTCTCTTTGCGCCTTTTGCGTGAAACCTAATTTTTCACGCAAAAGGCGCAAAGAGAAAATCGCAAAGGGAGCAAAGAAGCCGCAAGCAAACATCTGTCTTTCGGCTATTTGCCATTGTCTATGGTGCGTTTTGGGCAGTTTTCGACAAATTCTCATACCGCTTACGACTTGCCTTACGACTTGCCACTTGCGACTTACCACTCGTAAACAATGAAAATCATCTCGTTCAATGTCAACGGTTTGCGGGCGGTTTTGCAGAAAGGTTTCCTGAAGTGGATGGCCGGGACGAATGCCGACTACGTGTGCTTGCAAGAGGTGAAGTACGACGAGCCGCATTTGTTGAACGACTTGTTTTCGGGCATCGGCTACGAACACCAATACTGGTACCCGGCTGTGAAAAAAGGATACAGCGGCGTGGCCGTTTTGGCAAAAAAACCGGCAATTGCCCTAACCAAAGGCAGCGGCCAAACCGACTACGACACCGAGGGGCGAATCTTACGCGTTGACACTGAGCATTTTACGTTGGTAAACGTGTACGTGCCGTCTGGCACCACGGGCGAGGTGCGGCAGGCTTTCAAAATGGCGTGGCTGACGCATTTTCGTGCGTATCTTGCGGCGGTGAAGCAATCTTCGCCGTTGCCACTGTTGGTTTGCGGCGATTTCAACATTGCGCACGAGGAGACGGACATCCACAACCCGAAGGCCAACGCCAGAACGTCCGGCTTCTTGCCTGAAGAACGCCAGTGGCTCAGCGATTTCCTTGCCGACGGATTCGTAGATACCTTCCGATTCGCGAATCCGCGCACACGCAAATACTCTTGGTGGACGTACCGGGCCAACGCCCGCAGCCGCGACTTAGGCTGGCGCATTGATTATCATTTTGTATGCCGTTCTTTGGCACCGCGCATCGTGCACGCAGACTCGGCGACGGACGTTTGTTTTTCCGACCATTGCCCGGTGGTGCTGGAATTACGTGGTGAGTGGTAAGTCGTCAGCGGTAAGTGATGACAAGAGAGCAAGTACCTGACGGCCAATTGTTTGCAATGACCTTCGAAGCCGTTTTAGGCAAAATTTGCTTAAAACGGCTTGTGTCAGAATCAGGATTTCCTGGATTAACAGAAAAAACAGGATTGAAAGCCGTTTTGGGCAAAAATTGCCCAAAACGGCTTTCATTAACCCATTAAGTGCCGGATAGAAGTTAGTCCGGGCTATTTTCAGCATCCTACTACTGGAGAAAAGACGAAAGGGCAAAAAAAAAGAGCGGCCAAGGCCCGACGAACCCTCTTTTCTCTTTCGTCTTTGCCCTTTTGTCCAATGATAAAACTAAAGACCAAAGACTAACTACTAATGACCAAGTGCTTAGCTCATTGACGATGCTCAAATATTTACTTGTCGGACTGCTGGTTTTTGCCTGGGCCGGATGCGGCGGCGAAGCGGAGGAGGAACACCAACTCACCGCTGCCAAAGGCAACTGCTACTACGGCGGCATCTTGCGCCTGACCGAAGCCGAGTACCTGCGCACTTTGTTCCCGCCCGCCATTACCGATCCGGTTTCGGCACGGATTGCCACGCAGGTTTACGACGGTCTTTTCCACATTGACCCCGCTGACTCGCGCCTCAAGCCGCTCCTCGTGCAAAGCTACGAGGCCAACGCCGACAGCACGGCGTTTGTGTTCACGCTGAAGAAAGGCGTTTTTTTCCACGACGACGACTGTTTCAAAGATGGCAAAGGCCGCGAGCTGAAAGCCCTTGACGTGCAGTTTTGCTTGGCCAATATGTGTCGTCAACTGCCTGACAATCAGTCGTTTTATTTGATGCGCGGGTTGTTCAAAGGTGCAGCCAGGTTTTACCAAAGCAAATTGCCGCAGGCTGCGTTTGAAGGCGTGACCGTACTCGACGACCACCGGCTGCAAATCAATCTGGAGCGGCCGTATCCGCAATTGCCCGAACTATTGGCGTTGCCGCAGTTTCTCATTTATCCGTTGGAGGCGTTCGAGCGTTACGGCACCGAACGGCCGAGGGCCGTGGGCACTGGGCCGTTCCGTTTGGCATTGGTGGAGCGGGAAATCGCCGTGACGCTGGAACGCAACCCGCGTTACCACCGCCGCGACACATACGGCAACCAACTGCCGTTTCTGGAAACCGTAAACGTGCAGTTCATCCCCGACAAGCGTTCGGAGTTGGCCGAGTTTCGCAACGGCCATTCGCAAATCATGTACCGGATGCCACCCGACCAATTTGTGGAGATTCTGGGCCTCGAAACCGGTGCGGTGCAAACCGGGCTGGCTGGCGCAGTTTTGGCCCACCAACCCGAAATGATCACGCACTGTCTGGTTTTCAATTTGCGTCGGCCAATCTTCCAGAACCCGGCATTGCGACGGGCCTTCGCGCACAGTATTGACCGCGACGTGCTGCAAGGCACCGTGCTGAACGGAGAAGGACAAGGCCCGGCCGACCACGGCGTTTCGCCGCCCATGATGGAGTACACGTCGGACACGTTGGTGCGGAGCTTGGCTTTTTCGCCGGATTCGGCGCGGCAACTGCTGGCCAAAAGCCAAATTCCGGATGAAAAAATCAAGCTGCTGCTTTACCCGGACGGCTCGCGCAACATTCTGGTTGGCATTTCGCTGATCGAGCAAGTGAAGCGAGCTGTCGGGATTGAATGGTCGCTGGAACCGCGTCCGCTGGCGGCCTTCACCGAGCAACTGCTCAAAGGCGACTTTGACGTGGCCCTGTTGTCCTTCGCCACGTACCGCGACAATCCGGCGGCGGTGTTGGCTCCCTTCTACGGCAAAAACGCCGTTTCCAACGGAGGCAAAACCTATCCGAATTTCATGGCTTACCAAAGCCCGGCCTTCGACGAGTTGTACGAAGCGGCGCAGGCGGCCAAAGGCCGGACGGCATTGCGCAAGGCTCAGCTGCCGTAGTGCCGCTTTGGTACAACGAGGGCTATTACTTGTTGCGCAAAAACGTGGCTGGCTTCGCCATCAATCCGCTGGCCCTGCGTGACTATGCGCAAGTGTATTTGAAACCGAAATCGGCGAAAAAAAGTGAGAAGTAAAAAGCGTTTTGGGCAATTTTTGCCTAAAACGTCTTGTATGGGTAAATACTTGCCAAGTCTGTGGCTATCGTTTTTTGCTAAGACACTTTTTTGTCTAA
>JALOMD010000035.1 GCA_025455595.1 Cytophagales bacterium
TTTTGGCTAAAACGCCCGCTACCCCATGCTCCACGCCCCATGCTCAAGACGCAAGACTCACTACTCAAGACTTGACATTTAGATAGCGGTGTTTTAGGCGATTTTTGCCTAAAACGCTTCCCCCGGCTGAAGCCGGGGGCAAAACGCGGCAAGTCCCTTTGGGACTCAAAACCAGTCCCCGAAGAAGACTTTCCATTTCTTGCCCCCGGCTTTAGCCGGGGGAGTACGGTCGAGAAGAAAATCTCAAGCAGTGTCTGAGACTTTTGAAAAATCTTCCCGGCATCTGAAATTCCGGCACCGCGATTACTTTTCGCCTGCCATTGCTACTAACCAATGTAACGGCTGTCCGGCGCGGCGTTTGTTGATTTCCGGCACGATGTTTATGTTATTCGGTGCTTGTTGTCCGTTATGGAGTCGCTATGTGGAAACAAAGACTGTTTGGGATTGCGTTTTGGGCAAAAATCGAAGATGCCGCAATCGGCGGGATCACTGAAAACGGCAAACCGAAAACATTAAACCGAAAACACACCTCCTTATTGTCCAGCTCAATGAGATTTGTCTTTTGCTTGTTGGCCGTTCTGACGTTGCGGCCTGTTGCGGCACAAGTGCTGCAAGATGAAACCACCGCAAATTTTGCCCATCAGGTGAAACAGATTGACGAGTTCATCGAGCGGTTCAACAACCAAGACAACACGCTGATCAAGAACTACCTCAAGAAACAAGACCCGAACATCCGCATCACCCGGCAGGGATTGATCAGGGGACTGTTCAACGCTTCGGACACGAGTTGGCGCAAAGACGAAATCCTGCGGTTCATCGGGCAGGTCACTGATACCATCCAGCCCGTTTTCCTGAATTTTTTCGACCAGAATTGGTACGCCGAGGTGAACTGCGCCGTCACGCACCGGGGCAAGCCGAAAAACATGACGGTGATACTGCGCATCCAGCGGGAGAAAAACGGCATGTCAAAGTGGGTGGCCGTGAGTGCAATCGCTGACTTCATGCGACTGCCCGTGCGCCGCGACACCACCACCGGCTTGAATCCGCTCAGCCACGCCACCGATTTCATGAACATTGACTTGTTGGCGACGGACAAGAAGAACATTCGCAACTACTTGCCCAACCAGCGTTGGGACGACATTCTCTCGGTTTTCTTGTACGAAACCCAGAGCAACCAGTTGAGCATCCGACAAGTGAACAAAATCACGTATCATTTTATGCAAGTGGAAGGCTGGGTGTTCACCGTCAACCGGTTCAGCCGACAGACGCGTAACTCGGGCTGGTTGGTGAGCCGCCTGATGCCGGCCAACGCCACTGCGAAACGGCAGTACGCCCGCGAAAAACTGAACTTGCCGGACGATTTGCTCGGTTTCGGCACCCCGGACTGAAACAAAGTCGTAAGTGGTAAGTCGCAAGTGGTAAGTCATAAGTGCTGGTTTACAAATAGTTTCAGTTATCCAGACAGGTCAAAACGACTGCTAATCCTTTGATAACCAAACTACTGGATTGCTTGACCAAAGGCTAATGACCAAGTACTTAAGTTGTTTCAGGCAAGCGTTTTAAGCATTCCCGCCGATTGCGGGATTTGTCAATTTTTGCCCAAAACGCTTGCCTGCTGACCGCCAGACTTTTCACTCATCACTTGCGACTTACGACCTGCCACTTGCCACTATTAAGACTAAAGGTGACAAAAGTCAGCCGACTATACACTAACAGAAAAACACTACTGAAAGCAGAACATTTGCGCCATGAAAAAACCTAAGATTTTCCAAAAAATGCCCCAAACGCTGCTGGCCGTCGCCTTTTGGTGTGGCGTAGCTTTTGCGGCAACGGCACAAAACTTGACCGTAAAAGAAGGGGCCGAAATCAGCTACCAAGCCAAGAACAGCATTACCGAGCTGCAAGACCTGCTTAACTTCGTCACCTTCGCCGACCTGCCGCCCAACGAGTTGAAAGACGTGATTGCCAACAGCTACTCGCCGTCCAAGAACCAGATTTTCAACAACAAGGAGGTGGTGATCGAGGACGACATTGACCCGGCTTACAAACTCGGCAGCACCCGTGACTTGGACGTGGACAAGTACCTGAACACTTTGGACGTGTTCTACGAAAAGACCATTGACGCGTCCATCACGTTTTCCAACATTCGCGTGTCGAACGTGAAAAAGAAAGATTTCATCTACGTGAAAGTCTATTTCGAGAGCCAGTTCGGGAGTAAGTTCAAGAAGAACGGGGCCGCGTACCCGGTGACCAAGCGTTTGGCGCAGATTCGGGCCGAGAAATCCGGCAATCGTTGGAAAACCCGTATCATCGGCATCGGCTTTTACGACCCGAACGTTCCGTTCGAGAGTACCGACAACGACATCGCCCTGATGGCCGTGGCCGGCGAAGACGTGAGTGCCAGCGGAAATACCAGCGGCGCAGTGGCCTCGCAGAAGGAAATCGAGGAAGCCGTGTCGCGGTACATGCGCGAACGGGAAGAGACCGACAAGAAAGAACGCGAAAGCGAATACGCCCAAGCCATCCAGCGGGCCGACTTGGCTTTCGAGACGGAAGACTATCTGGCCGCCCGCGATGCGTACGCCGCCGCCGCCGAAGTGTATCCGTTTCGCACGTATCCAAAGATTCGTCTCAACGAGCTGAACCGCATCATCGCCAACTACTTTTCCTACGAAGGTCTGAAAAAGCGCGGCGACTTGGCCCGCAACTCCCGCGACTACGAAGCGGCCATCGAATACTACCGGAAAGCCCTGAACAACAAGCCGGAAATGCTCTCAACGCTGGAGCCGGAAATCAAGAAACTGACCGACTTGGTGCAGGAAATTTCCGGCTTGAAAACGCTGTACGAAGCGAAAAACTACAAATCCGTGGTTGCACAGGCCGACGACCTGATCAAGCAGAAAAAGAAGCAAAAGACCATCAACCAATACCCGGAACTGTACCTGCTGCGCGGCAAAAGCGTGTTGCAAACCAATGAGAAAAAAGTGGCCGACAAGGCTTTAGAGGACTTCAACGAAGCCGTGGGCATAGACCCCAACTACTTGGAGGCCCGCCTGGCCCGCGCCGACCTGAACGAAAACCGCCGCAACGACGTGGTGGCCGCCATCGCCGACTACGACATCATCACCAAGGCCATTGACCCGCTCAGTCCGGCCTACCACGCCAAAAAAGCGGAGCTCAAGGAAAAAATCAACAACATCAAAGGCGCGATGGAAGACTACGACAAGGCAATGGCCTTGGCTCCGAAACGCGGCGTGTATCCGTACGCCAAGGCATTGCTGCTCATCAAAGCCCGCGACTTCACCGCTGCCCGCGAAAACCTGGAAAAAGCCATCCGCGTGGAGCCGGAGTTCGCCAAGGCGTACTACCAACGCGGCCTGTTGTGGCTGGAAGTGGGCCGGTTGAAAGAAGCCGCCGCCGATTTCAACAAAGCCGAGTCGTTGGGGCTGGAGTCGGCTTTGATGACCAACATCCAAGCCAAGGCCATGAAGTATTACGAAGAAGGCACAGCGGCCATCAAGCAGAACGATTTCGCCAAGGCTCGCAAAGCACTGGACAACGCCGTGACCCTTCGCCCGCGTTACGCCGATGCGTGGTTTGCCCAAGCCCAGACGTGGGAAAAACAAGGCAACTACAAAAAGGCCGTCGAGCTTTACAGCCGCGCCTTGCAAGCCAACGACAAATACCACGAAGGCTACTACGCCCGTGGCATGGCCCGGTTGCGCCTCAACGAAACCGAAGACGCACTGCGCGATTTCGGCACGGCCGTTGACTTGGAGCCGACGTACATTGACGGCGTGAAGGGGAGGGGCAACGCCTACATAGCCATGAAAAAATACCCGGAAGCCAAGGAAGACCTCACCAAAGCCATCAACCTTGCCCTGCCGCTGCTGTCGCAGGCCCAAAAGGAAAAGAAGGAAGACAAGAACAAGATACAGACCTTCAAAAACCAACTGGCCGAACTGTACAGCCTGTTGGCGTATGCCCGCCTGTTGTCGGGTGAAGGCAGTGCCGCCCAGGCCGACTTGAAGAAAGCGTTCGACTATTCCGAGAACTACTCGGACGCGTACCGCTACCGGGGGCTGGCCCACCAGCAGGAAGGCGACCACAAGAAAGCCAACGGCGACTTCGACGAAGCCATCAAGCGGGATGCCCGTAACTACCCGGCTTACCGCGACCGGGCGGTTTCCCATATCGCACTGGGCCGCTTCGGCGATGCCATGAACGACCTGAACCTCGTGGTGCGTGCCGACAGCCAAGGCGTGGCATCTGATGCGCTGCTGGTGCGCGGCATTGCCAACGCCCGCCAGAAAAAATACAACGAGGCCATCCAGGACATGCAAAACTTCGAGCGGAAATATCCCAAGGCCGCCGATGCGCGTTTCCACACCGAACTTGGCATGGTGCGCCTCGACATGGGCAATGCCGCCGAGGCCATCAAGCAGCTTGAAAACGCCTTGAAATTAGACAACACGTACGCCCCGGCCCAGTATGCCTTGGCTTGCACCTACGCCCAGCAAAACCAGTGGGAAAACGCCTTGGCGTGGCTCGAAACAGCTTTCAAATCGGGCCGCATCAGCCGCGACCAAGTGAAAGCGGACGAAGACCGCCACCTGCGCGGCCTCAAAGACAACAAAGACTACCGGCGCAAGTACGAGTCGCTGAAAAAGAGTTACTTGAAATAAAAGTCGTGAGTAGCAAGTCGTAAGTGATGGCTGTTGGGTTGGAGAAAAAAGAGGCGTTTTAAGCAAAAATTACCCAAAACGCTCCGGGCTTTCCATAACTTTGGCAAAGTTTTCTAAACTTTGCCAAAGTTATGGAAAGCCCTACTTACGACTAACCACTTGCGACTTACCACTTATTATGAAAAATGGTACGCATTTTGATTTTGCCCTGACAAACAAAACAACTCTACAATGAAAAACCTCGTGTTCGTTGTGCTGTTGCTACTTGGCCCACTCGCCTTGGCGCAGAAAACCCCCGACAAAATTCAAAAGAAAGACAAGAGCGTGATTGATGCGATTGTGTTGGAAATCTCTAAGAACGAAATCCAGTACAAAAAATTCTCCTCACCGAATGGTGCCACCTTCACCGTGCCTACCGCCGATGTGTCGAGCATCGTCTATGCCAGCGGCTACATTGACGTGATGGATGCCGACAACCCCGTGGTGGCCGCGCCGGTGGTCAAAAACACTACCGTGGAGCCGCAAAACAATACCATACAACCGGCTGACAAACCGACCGAACCGGCTGTTGACGACAGCAACACCAAGCCCGAACCGGCACCGGCAGAAGATGTGGCAAAGAATGAGAAGAAGGCCAAGAAACCGAAAAAGGAAAAGCCCGCCAAAGAACCCCGCGAGTCATCACGCGGCACCGAGGCGGCATCGGGCGACGAATCGAAAACAACCGTCACCAAGCTTGACGGCAAACAAGAAGCCGTCATGCTCCCGTCTGCCGACTTCACCGGGCTGGACATCGAAAAACTGCCCAAGTCTGGCTTGGACAAAGACGAACGGCTGCCCGCCGAATACGCCGGAGAGTACCAGTGGAAATCGTCGGACAAAGGCGGCCGCGAAACGGCTTGGCTGTTCGAGTGGGACAACGTGACGCTGATTGTAAAAGAATGGATGGGCTACGGATGGCGCGTACACGGCAGCAACCCGAAAGACATCAAACTGGACGGCAACAAACTGACCGTCAAGAAGAAAACGATGGGATACTTCGTGCGTTTCAGCCGGGGCGGACAAGAAATCCGGGGCTTCCAGCCGGTGGTTGACAAAAAGGCCAAGAAAGAAGGCAAAAAAGAAATGTTCTTGATAAAAGTAAGCTAAACTTCAGGTCAGAGGTCAGAGAGCAGAAGCCAGAGAAGCGTCCCGACTTGTCTGCCAAGCCGAAGGCATGGTCGGGACGCTTTTCGGTTTCCAACGGATTTGTCATCCGTTTTGGGCAAAAATCGCCCAAAACGCTTTCTAACCTCTGACCTCTGACCTCTGACCTAAAATCGCACTTCACAAAGTCACCCTTTTCGGCTCCGAATCTACGGGCAAAACCACGCTGGCCGAGCAACTTGCGGCGCATTTCCAAACCGCTTGGGTGCCCGAATACGCCCGTCTTTACCAAGAAAAGCACAATCGTCCGCTTACGTACCGTGATGTGACCCCAATTGGTCGCGGACAACTTAAATTGGAGCAAATCGGGCGGCAGCAAGCCCGTCGCCTGCTGATTTGCGACACGGACTTGCTGGAAACCAAAGTCTATAGCGAAGCCTACTACGGCCGCGTGCCTGCTTGGCTGCTGGCCGCCGTTCCGCAGCACTACGCTGACCTTTACTTGCTCACCGACATTGACCTGCCGTGGACACCCGACGGCATCCGTGACCGGGGCCACGAACGGGAAGCCATGCACCGACGCTTCCTCGACGAACTCACGCAACGCCGGTTGCCGTTCGTTCTCATCTCCGGCCCGCCAGACGAACGCCTCCGACAAGCCGTGAAAGCCATTGACGGGTTAGTTGTTAGTCATGAGTAGTTGGTCTTGGGTCTTGGGCGGAAAAAAAGTTTTACAAGTGAAAGCCCTGAATTTGCGCCCAGCCTTCAAAAAGAAAGGCGTTTTAAGCAATTAGGACTTACGCAAAAACAGGCGGTGGTTAACCTTTATAGGGTTTTGAACCCTATAAAGGTTGCGGGTTCGGTCTTGTGCGTAAGTCCTATCAATTTTTGCCTAAAACGCTTTGGTCGTACAGATTTGTACTAAGAAGTCATGAGTCTTTCATTTTCTAAGTAGTTGATTTTCAATGTATTTACTCGTTTACGGATGCAATTCTACAAGCCGTGCGTTTTGGTCGAAATCTGCCCAAAACGCCAATCCCTCACGGCTTCCTACGTAGTTACCAACTCCTTGGCTTTCTTCTCGTAAAGGGCTTGCGCCAGCCACAGGAACTCCTTGGTGAAGTTATCCAAGCTCTTGCGGAAAGCCTCGTCAATGAGGTTGCCTTCTTCGTCGAACTTCTGCGCCAAGTGCGGCACCAACAGCATGTGCGGCGCGGCAATGGCAAACAAGGCCGGAATCAACTGCTGCATTTGCATGGCCGCCCGCATCCCGCCGAGACCGCCGCTGGTCACCGTCACGATGCCGATGACCTTGCGCGAAAACTCGGTTTTGTTGTACGTATCCACCATGTTTTTGAGGGCTGGCGTGTAGGTGCCGTTGTATTCGGGCGTGACGAACAGGAACGCATCCGATTGGTGAAGAACCTTGCCCAGAGCCTGCATGGCGGGCGTGGGTTCCGGGTGCCGCACCGTCACTTCTTCAAACAACGGCAACGGATACTCGGCCAAGTCGGCCACGGTGACGGAAAGGTCTTCGAACTGGGAAAAGTGTTTCGCCAAGCCCAACGCCACGCGGTGCGACTGCCGCCCGATGCGCGTGCTGGCGGATATGATAGTCAGGTTCATTTAGTAATTGAAAAATTGGAAGGTTGGAAAATTGAAAAGTTGAAGGTCACGGAAAGTTAAAGGTTACAAGTTGAAAGGTTGCAGGTTGGCGTTCTCGCCGGATGCAGGCGTTTTGGGCAATTTTTGCCCAAAACGCCTGCAAACTGTTGGCTCGCACAAACCAGAAACATTCGTCAAATGGCTTTTGTTCTGCCCCGCTATTCTGCCGCTGGCTGTGGCAGTTCAAATCAAAAGCGTTTTGGGCAATTTTTGCCCAAAACGCATCTTTAATTCTGAATTCACAATTCTGAATTCAGAATTGTATTCACGGCTTTTATTTCGTCTTCGTTGATGGTGTGCGGCATGTTCGGGTACAGGCGGGTGGTCACTGCGGCCCCCATGCGTTCCATCACTTCGGCGGTTTCGAGCACGCGTTCTTTCGGAATGTGCGAATCCGCGTCGCTGCAACCCAAGAAAATCGGCGTGCCGCTGAAACTACCGGCGTAATTGCGCGGTGTGCCGGCCGGGCCGATAAGTCCGCCGCTGAGGCCGAACACGCCGCCGTACCGCACCGCATGGCGGGCCGCGAACTCCAGCGACAAGCACGCCCCCTGCGAAAAACCGAGCAGATAGACTTTCTCGGACGGAAAGCCCGCATCCCGGAGGCGTTGCACAGTGGCCTCCAACACCGCCAAAGCCGACGACAAATACGGCTCGTTCTGTGCTATCGGCACCAGGAACGAGTACGGATACCACGTGTTGCCCGTGGCCTGCGGAGCTACAAACGCCAGCCCCGGCTGCGCCAAGTGCGGAGCCAAGCCCAAAATGCCTTGGGCATCGGCCCCACGACCGTGCACGAGAATCATCGCCCGGTCGGCTTCGGCCAACGGCGTACCGGCGGTTAGATAGTTGTCTGCTTGGTGGGTCATGTTCGTTTAACGTTTTTCGTTTAACGTTTTTCGTTGCTGGCTTTTTGGTTCGGCCAACGTTAAACGAAAAACGTTAAACCATTTTTCAACTGAATGCCCGCATTTCTATCGGTTCCAGCCCGGCTTCGATTTGGGCGCGGCGCGGTTCGTACCAAGCGGGCAATTTCAGTTCCTTGCCCAAGCGGCCCGGCTCCTCGTCAATCGCGAATCCCGGCGGGTTGGTGGCGATTTCAAACAGCACGCCGCCCGGCTCGCGGAAGTAAATCGAGTGGAAATAGTTGCGGTCTTGCACGGTCGTCGGGCCGTAGCCAGCCGACAACAATTGTTCGCGGATGCGCAGTTGCGTTGCGTCGCTATCGGTGCTGAACGCCACGTGGTGAACCGTGCCCGCCCCTTGCAAGCCGCGCAAGGCCGTGGGCTGGTGCAGCACGTCCACGTAGCTGCCCGGCGCACCGTTGCCAGCCGCCAGCCGCGTGTAGTCGCCGTCTTGGGCCACCACGCGGTGCTGCATCACGTCGGTGAGCAGGCGCAGGGTGCCGTCGGCTTTGTTTTCGTGCAAGGTCACCGTATGGAAACCCGTGATGGCGTTTTCGGCCGGCACAGTTCCGCCGTTCCAGCCGCGCCGGGTATCGTTGGCCGCTGCCACCAGTTCGATGCCCAGCCCGTCGTTGTCCTCAAAGCGGATGAACGTCTCGTCAAACCGTTTGGCGGGCTTGTCGAACGGAATGTTGTACTTCGCCAGCCGATCCATCCAGTACGACAACGCATTTTGCGGAATGGTGAAAGCCGTGTACGTGAGCTGACCCACGCCCTTGCGACCCCGCGTGAGGCCGCCGTAAGGGAAAAACGTCATGATGGTGCCGGGACTTCCCGCCTCGTCGCCGTAGTAGAGGTGATAGACATCCGGCGCGTCGAAGTTTATCGTTTTCTTGACCATGCGCAGGCCCAAGATGCCGGTGTAAAAATCCACGTTTTTTTGGGCACCGCTGGCAAGGGCGGTTACGTGGTGCAATCCGTTGATTAGCGTTTCCATACGAGTGAAGATTCGGTTAAAATGAGTTGAAATGAACGTTTTGTCTTCAAATTAAATGTATAGACATTTTCTGTATAGACAAACAATATGCCAAAACCCGGCTGCCAGATTCGGCTGCCAAACGCGGTTTTTACCAGTATGGAATAGGTTTTATCCAAGAAACCCTGCCAATTCATGCTGACAGGTTGGCAGGGTTGGATGGTCAAATGGTTCAATGGCTGAATGGTTAAATGGTTGTTCATTCGCTGGTTTCGCCGAGGCTGCGAGTTGGATAGGATTTGCAACACAACCAACAATTCAGCCATTCAACTACTCAACCATCTAACCATTTAACCATTCAGCTATTCAACCATCCAGCCATTCAATAATCCAACCATTCGCCCTATCTTTATGTTTTGCATCCACTCACCAAAATTCCACCGCCATGCACGTGTATGACACCCTCAGCGAAGCGTTGACCGGCTTGCGCCAACGCGGCTATACGTATGATTTCAACCTGAAACACAACCAGTTGGAATGTCCGGCTGTTCAAAAACTGTTCGCACCGGATTCGTTTGAAGTGGAAGAGGTTCACCGCTTCGAGGGCAACACCGACCCGGAGGACGAGTCGGTGCTGTACGCCATCCGCACGCCGGACGGCCTGCACGGGACGCTGGTCGGAGCCTTCGGTACTTACGCCGACGAGATGAGTGCCGAAATGTCGGCGAAATTGCACTTTCGTAGGAACGTTTAACCGTGCTTCGATGCTTCGTTCTTCGATGCTTCGTGATTCGTTTGCGGTTTACCGTTTTCAGTTTTCGGTGGGATTTGCCCAAAACGCGGTTTACACGCAGGTCTGCACGCTATGCGTCAGACCGGAAGCACAGGCTCGGCCAAGACAACAGACGGACGTTTTGGATGATTTTTGCTCAAAACGCCCAGTCCCGTAGAGACGACCTGTCTGTAGAAATACAGAAGAATCACCGAAAAGCTCCGTAGGAGCGGCCCAAATCTCGTTGTGTCAAAAGGGCCGCTCCTACGGAGCTTTTCGGTAAAATCATGTTTGTTTCTACAGACGGCAGGCTCCTACGGAGCCAAATCCGGTACGTCAAAAGCGTTTTGGGCAATTTTTGCCAAAAACGCCCGCCTGTTGTCTTGGCCGAGCCTGTGATTCCGGTCTGACGCACAGCGTGCAGACCTGCGTACAAAACCGTTTTGGGCAAATCCCACCGAAAACCGAAAACGAATCACGAAGCATCGAAGAACGAAGCATCGATATCCGCCTTGAGGTCGTCAATGTGTTCGATGCCGACCGAGACGCGGAGCAGGTTATCGGGGGCGTTGCTCGTCGGGCCTTCCACCGAGCGGCGGTGTTCGATGAGGCTTTCCACACCGCCGAGGCTGGTGGCCTGCATGAACAATTGCGTCCGGTTCGCTACGTTTCTCGCTGCTTTTTCTCCTCCTTTCACCAAAAACGACAACATGCCGCCGAATCCGCCCGACATCTGGCGGCGGGCCAGCTCGTGTTGCGGATG
>JALOMD010000633.1 GCA_025455595.1 Cytophagales bacterium
CCGTCCGGTGCCACCCGTACTTCGTAGCCTTCTTTGGTCAGGTTGTACTGTAGCAGTTCGGCAATGTCCGCCTCATCGTCCACAATCAGCACTTTGTACATTGGATTCATATGGGCAAGCTTTGTCTTTCGGGGCAAGGAGTTTTGTAGCGTCTGGTTCCAAAGGCGACAGCTTGCTGATTGCGTGCAACAGGCTGGGCCGTTCAAAATTAGCATCTTTTCGCCGGATAAAAAATCAAGGCGTTTTAGGCGGTTTTTGCCCAAAACGCCCTTAGCCCGTAGGGGCGACCCGTTTGTAGAAAATACAACAATCCTACAGAAAAAGCTCCGTAGGAGCGGCCTGGTTGACAGTAATGCGTCAGGGCCGCTCCTACGGAGCTTTTTGCGGTTGTTATTCGGTATGGCTACAGACAGGCCGCCCCTACGGGGCTAAGGACGTTTTGGGCAAAATTTGCCCGAAACGGCGGTTCAGAAGAAAAACGGAATCATTAAAACCATCCAACCATTCAAGCAATTCGACAATCACTTCTTCAACGCCTTCTGCACGGCTTTTTCCAAAGCGTTGCCGTGCAAGTCGGTGTCGATGATTACGCCGTTACGGTCAATCAGGAAAGTGGCCGGGATGGCTTCGATGCCGTAGTCTTCGGCGGCCTTGCTGTACCAAAACTTGAGGTCTGACACGTGGTTTTCCCACACCAAGCCGTCTTTGGCAATGGCTTGCTGCCATTTGTCTTTGCTTTGGTCAAGCGACACGCTATAGACGGTAAAGCCTTGGCTCTTGTATTTCTCATAAAGCTTCACTACCGCCGGGTTGGCTTTGCGGCACGGCCCGCACCACGAGGCCCAGAAGTCGAGCAGCACCACTTTGCCGCGCAACGACGACAACTTGACCACCTTGCCGTCTGGCGTGGGCAAGGAGATTTCGGGGGCTGGCTTGCCTGCTTCCGGCGGGCGGCGCGTAACGGGTGCGAAGGCTGCGGAGACTAAAATTAACGCTAATGCGAGGGCTTTGGTTATGGTAGGCATGGATTTTGGGTTGAAGGTTGTTAGCTATTAGCCGTTGGCTTTTAGATATCAAGCTGAATTTCAAATGATTGTGTTTTATTTGATTGAAACTGAATTGGTCTCGCGCATTTCTGTAACTAATAGAAACAGAACAAGGCAATCTGATTTTTTCAAGCTAAAAGCTAAAAGCCAATAGCCAACTGCTTTCATTCAAACGCAATCTTGTGCCGCAGGCCTTTGAAGTTTTTCAAGTCCATCTCTACGGCCCCGACGAACATATCGGCCTCGACTTTCACCGGGATTCTGTTCTTGTCGTCGGTGAGCCATACGCGGACGGACGATTCGCCGTCGAACATTTCGTTTTTGGGCATCACGGGCGTAATGCGTATGCACCGCACCTTGCCGAACTTGGTCTTCACCTCGTCGCGGCCCCGATACCTGATTTTGAAGTCGTACAGTTTGTCGTCGAAAAACGCCGGAATGGGCACCACATCGCCGGGGTTGAGACGGTTGAAGTCAATGGTGCGCATGTAGCAGTAGCCGCTCAGAATGTCCTGTACGTTGGGCGGCATCTGGAACTCCTTGGTTTCGTTGTTTTTCTCCTCCGAGCGGATAGTGCGCGACGGGTGGTTGAAGTAAACTGTCTCTTGTTTGCGGTACTTGCCCTCTTGCACGTCGGTGTGGAAGCGGTGCGGCAGCAACGCCGAGGTGTCAATGTACGATTTCCACGTGTCGCGGATGCGAATCACCCAATCGAAAGCCCCCACCGACCGGCCGAAAGCCGTAACCTCGTAACAAGGCCGGTTGTTGACCTTGTGGATTTGGTTGCTGACCTTGACCACGCCTTCGCCGGCGTTGATGAAACCGTAGTGTACGCGGTACTCAATTACCTCGCCGGGGCCAAAGTTTTCGTTTTCCACTTCCCGGTAGGCATCACTGGCATGGAAACCGCACAAGACGGTGACAATCAGCAGCGAAAACAGCAGGAATGTTCTTTTCATGCGTAGAATGCGTTTTGCAAAAACAACGATGGTTCGCAGAACAAAATTACAAACTTCAGGCCAAATTTTGTTCCAACGTAAGTTTAAAACCCATTTTCGCGCCTTTGGTTAGGAATGCAAAACAAAAACCCGGCGAAACGTGCTATGACGGCAACGAAGCGACGGAAACAGCTACCGGATGAAAAGGAGGGGCGGGGAGCAAGGGACTTGAGAAGAGGCGTTTTGGGCAAAAATTGTCAGAACCATGATTTTCAAATGATTCAAGGATTAACCTTATAAGTACTTGGTCGTCAGTAGTTAGTTGAATTGGTTGGTCAAGTAATGAACATTACGTATTTGATTGTGAATAATTTGCTGACAACCAGCGTATCTACTCAAGACTAAAGACGCAAGACTCATGACATTTTAATCATGTCCATCACGAAAATCATTTTAAAATCACAGTTCAGAAAAAAGGCGTTTCAGGCAAAATCCGCCTAAAACGCCTCTGTTTCTCTCTACATTCCGAATTCCGCAATCCGTCTTCCGCAATCAGTTCTTCAAAATCTTGAACTCCACGCGGCGGTTCTGGGCACGGCCCTCCTCGGTGTCGTTGGTGGCGACGGGCACCGCCTTGCCGTAGCTTTTGGTTACGACGCGGTTGGCGGCAACTTTGCGCTGACCCACCAAGTAAGATTCTACGCTGCCGACCCGCCCGCCAGAAAGTTTGAGGTTGTATTCATCAGAACCTACGTTGTCCGTGTGCCCAGCGATTTCGATGGTCACGTTGGGGTTTTCTTCCATAAACTGCGCCACGCGGTCAAGCTCCGGGAAAGACTCTTCCTTCAAGTCCGACTTGTTGAAGTCGAAGAAAACGTTGTTGAGGCGCACCACTTGGCCTACTTCAATCGGCACCAAGTACAAGTCGCGG
>JALOMD010000634.1 GCA_025455595.1 Cytophagales bacterium
TTCCGGTCAGACGCACAGCGTGCAGACCTGCGTGGCCTAAAGCGTTTTGGGCAATTTTTGCCCAAAACGCTTTAGTAGAACAAAATTTTAAACAACCTCTAACAGATTAATCGTCCATACTACTGGACTAAAAGAAGAAAGAGCAAAGAAAAAAGAGCGGCCCGGCAAACCCTCTTTTCTCTTTCGTCTTTTCTCTTTTGTCCAGTAGCGTGTTAATCGCCCGACCGTCACTCACTTCAGCCCCTCCACCAACGCACCGTTTTCCAGCACGGGCAGCGTGTCATACAGGTTTTCGCGGAGGCAGAACTCAATGTCGCGGGTAAGGTTGAGGCGGGCCAGCCGACGCACGTGCGAGGAATGTGCGATAAACTTGAGCATATTGAACTTGGCCGCGTCGTAAATCATCAGGGCGGCCAGTGCCGAGTCGTCCTCGATGGCGAAATCGTTCTTGAGGTTGCACACCACCGCCCCGGCAAACAGCGTATCTTCGAGGTTGTATTTGCCTTTCCATCCGGCACAGACCACCAGCACGTCGAACGGCTGGTTGCGCAGGTAGCCCGTCACCGTACCGCAGTTCAAGAAAGAACCCACCACCACGCGGTGCGCTACCTTCGACTTGGTGATGGCAAGCGTGCCGTTGGTGGTGGTCATGGCCAGTGTGCGGCCTGCCAAGGCGGGTTTCATGTAGCTGAACGGCGAATTGTCCAAGTCGAAACCATCCACTTTGGCGGCGTTGCGTTCGGCGGCGGCCAAGTAGCCCTGTTGCTGCAGACTGCGGCATTCCTCAATCTGGGCCACGGGGATTATTTTTTCCACGCCGTGCGCAAAGGCGGTCACCATGCACGAAGTGGCCCGGAACACGTCAACCACCACTACAATCTTGTTTTCCAGATGATACAGGTGCAACAATTCAGGCGTTGGACAAACGTCTATTTTTCTCATTCTAAATACGCAGTCGTTAGTGGTCAGTCGTTAGTCGTCAGTGAAAGCTCAACCACAGTAAGCTGAAAAACCAAGTATTTGCAGTTGTTTTCGTGTGCCAAAAGTAACACGGACTATAATTTCTGTCAGGTGTCAAATCAGTGGTGTACAAGTCTGTAAATGCACAGAGCATTACAGAGCTTTTTTGTTGTAGTGTTTTGGGCAAAAATCGCCCAAAACGAGATTGTCAAGGCGGCTCTTGCCACCATGCGTTTTGGGCAAAAATTGCCCAAAACGCTGTTCGAGATTCGCAAACGCAAGTTTGGTGAAGCCGGTCCCGAACTTTCAATCCTCACGGCCCATGCTTGATTCGAGGTACTTCGCTAAAAAAGGCCGAGAAGAGCCGCGAATCGTCTTACTTTTCCACTCAAGACCCAAGACTCCTGTCTGCCGACAGGCAAGAACTACTCATGGCCGGGTACTTACAAACGGCGGCTTTGTTACTTTGGCCGCCAGGTTTTTGTCGCGGACGGTGATGAAAATATCGGTTCCGGGGGCGGCGTAGGGCGTTTGCACGTAGCCCATGCCCACGCCCACGCCCAGCGTCGGCGACTGCGTGCCGGATGTGACCTCGCCGATGTGTTCGCCGGCGGCGTTCACAATGGCGTAATGGCTGCGCGGAATGCCTCGTTCCTGCATCACAAACCCAACCAGTTTTCTGGAAACGCCCTGTTCCTTCTGTTTTTTCAGGGAATCGGCATTCACAAAGTCCTTCGTGAATTTGGTGATCCAGCCCAACCCGGCTTCAAGGGGTGAGGTGGTGTCGTCAATGTCGTTGCCGTAGAGGCAGAAGCCCATTTCGAGGCGCAGCGTGTCGCGGGCACCGAGTCCGATGGGACGGATGCCGTAAGGCGCACCGGCCTCCATGATTTGGCCCCACACCTGCGCGGCAGATTGGTTCGGCACGTAAATCTCGAAGCCGCCCGCGCCGGTGTAGCCCGTGGCCGAGATGATGACGTTCGGCACTTCGGCAAACGACCCGACTTTGAATGTGTAGTAATCCAAAGCGGGCAGGTCAACCGGCGTGAGGGATTGCAGGGCGGCGGCGGCTTTGGGGCCTTGCACTGCAAAAAGGCACGTCTGGGCCGAAATGTCTGTCATTTCCACGCCAAATGTGTTGTAGCGGCTGATCCACGCCCAATCTTTTTCAATATTCGACGCGTTGACGACCAGTATGTATTCCTCGGCACCGAGGCGATAGACCAGCAGGTCGTCCACGATGCCGCCGGTGTCGTTGGGCAGGCAGGAGTACTGGATTTTGCCGTCGTGCAGCACCGATGCGTCGTTAGAAGTGACGCGCTGGATAAGGTCGAGGGCACGCGGGCCGCGCAGCATGAACTCGCCCATGTGCGAGACATCGAACACGCCCACACCGTTGCGGACCGTGTTGTGTTCCTCCATGTCTGACGAGTAGCGAACCGGCATCAGGTAGCCGGCAAAGGGGACGATTTTGGCCCCGGCCTGCACGTGGATTTCGTGCAGCGGGATTTTCTTAGGTTCGGCGGTTTCTTGTGCTTGTTGCATGTAATGGGGTATTGCGGCCCGCAAAGGTAGCGTTCGCAACGCAAAAGCAAAAAAGCGTTGTCAAAAAACGGGGCGGGCGAACCGGTTCGTAATCAGGCGGAAAGCCGCGTAAGGTTTGTTTGGTGAAAAACGACAACCGCAAGGAGAGTCGTTCGGGTCTTGGGTTTCATTACTTGACCAATACTCGAACAAAAGGTAATATGCCATCGGTTTTGGTTTACAATGCATACTTTTGTCCTTTGCCCCCTGAAATGTCAACTCTGTTCTCTTTTAAGATGTTACCCTGAGCCATTCGTTCAGTTTCCGAAAAACCCATGTCACCGCACCACGCGCCGTATTCTTTCCTACAGTACGTTTTCCAATATCCCGCCAAGCAACGCCAACTGGAGCCGTGGCATTTCC
>JALOMD010000635.1 GCA_025455595.1 Cytophagales bacterium
CGCAATCCGCCGGACTAAAACCCGATCAGCGATGTTACCCGGCGTTTTGGGCAATTTTTGCTTAAAACGCTGCGCACCAGTACGTTTGCCCGACCTCTTCTATATTTTGCTGTCCATCTACCGTTTGTTGCATCGGCCATGCGCAAAGATTCTCCCTATTCCAAATTTGCCGGAATTGCTCTACTGATTGTCGACTTTTTCCTGTTGGACTTGGCTTGCCGCGCCGCCTACCAGTGGCGGCACCATGTATCCATCCAGTACTTCGATTACTACGTCAGTTTCATGCGCATTTTCCAACTGGCGTGGATTCCGGCGTGGTTCGGTGTCATTTTGCTGCGCGACATCAACGTTTACCAGAGCCTGTTGGGCATCCGCAAGTCGTTTTCCACGTTGGCTTATGCGTTTGCACTGCACGCGTTGCTCATTTTCGTCCTCATCGTCGGCTTTCGCGACAAGTACTACGACATCTCGCGGGCGTTTCTGGCGGCCTCTTACGGCTTCAGTCTTTTGTTCACTTTCCTGTTGCGCGTGGTGGTGTCGCTGGTGTTGCGTTACGGCATCCGGCTGCGCGAAGACGAGAACCGGCTGGTCATCATCGGGGCTGGTTATGCGGGCAACGACTTGTACCAGTACCTGATTGCCAACAAAGGCCGCGACACCAAGTTCATGGGCTTCTTCGACGACGAACCCGAACTGCCCAGTTTGGTGCTGAAAGGAAAACTATCCCACCTGAAAGAATATTGCGTCGAAAACCGCATCACGGAAATGTACTACGCCAAGTCGCTGAACAACACCGATCTAATCAAAGACTTGGCTGACTTCGCCGACGAGAACTTCATCTACTTCAAAATCGCGCCGGACTTCCGGGGCCTGATGAAGCGGAAGGTGAGCATTGACTTTTACGACAACGTGCCCATCATGACTTTCCGGCAGGAGCCGCTGCAAGCGTGGGGCAACCGGGCGTTGAAGCGGGCTTTCGACATCGTGTTTTCGCTGGGCGTGATTCTGCTCGTTTTCCCGTGGCTGTTCTTCATCATCGGCGTTGCCATCAAGCTCAACTCGCGGGGGCCGATTTTCTTCAAACAGCCGCGTTCGGGACGGAAGAACAAGCTCTTCAACTGCTACAAGTTCCGAACCATGTACGTCAACCAAGACTCGAACGTGAAGCAGGCCACGCGCGGCGACAAGCGGATTACGCGGGTGGGGGCGTTTTTGCGCAAGACGAGCCTCGACGAAATGCCGCAGTTTTTCAACGTGCTGCTCGGCGACATGTCGGTGGTGGGGCCGCGGCCGCACATGCTCAAGCACACCGAGGAATACTCACAGATGATTGAAAAATACTTGGTACGGCACTTTGTCACGCCGGGCATCACCGGCTGGGCGCAAGTGAACGGCTTCCGGGGCGAAACCTCGTCTGACCCGCGCCTGATGCGCAAACGCCTTGAATACGACACGTGGTACATGGAAAACTGGAGCCTGTGGCTTGACATCAAAATCATTTACCTCACCGTGGCCAATATTTTCCAAGGCGAGGAAAATGCGTTTTGAATTCAGAATATTCAGAATTATGAATTCATAATTCTGATGGGCGTTTTGGACGATTTTTGCCTAAAACGCCCAGCCCCTCCCAGTCACGCCAAGGCGCAAAGCTATTTTCTCCCCTCTCCTTCGGAGAGGGGCCGGGGGTGAGGCCGCCAATAATTTTCCTTGCACCTTTCCGTACCAATGCATATATTTGCAGCCCGTTTGAGAAAATTCACGTAAAACATATCATTCCAGAAGCATCATGATTAAAAGAAAACGAATCGATTGACAAAGCACTGAAGCGTTTCAAGAAGAAATTCGAGAAAACCGGCGTGTTGAAAGAACTGCGCTCCCGCACCGCGTTCGAGAAAAAATCGGTTCGCCGCCGCAACACCATTATCCGCGCCGCCTACCGCGAGAGAATGCGGGCCGCCGAAGAGCAATAAACCGGCAACCATTCCGTATTATCCGAACCTCATCTGCCAAGCAGACGAGGTTTTTGTGTTTATGGCAAAAAATAAAAATCAAAAATGGATTTTTTGTTTTTTCTTTTGTAGGTTAGTATTGGAGTTGACAGAGAAGCATAGTGCCGTTTTGAGCAAAAATTGCCCAAAACGGCAAACTGAAAACGGTAAACCGTAAACGATTACGCACCACCCATGACCGAGCCGTTCCTGAGCTACCTACGGTATGAAAAGAGGTGCAGCCCGCACACCCTCACCGCTTACCAAACCGATTTGGCACAGTTTGCCGCTTACCTGCAGTCGGTTTACGAAGTGTCGCAGCCCGAAACGGCCGGTTTCCCCATGATTCGTTCCTGGATCGTGAGTTTGGTGGAAGCCGGTCACAACGCCACGTCGGTCAACCGCAAAATCGCCACGCTGCGCACTTACTACAAGTTCCTGCTCCAACGCGGTGCCATTGTCCAGAACCCGATGCTGAAAGTGCGGACAATGAAAAAAAGCAAGCCGCTGCCGCACTTTGTCGAAGAACAACCGCTGGTGCTGTTGCTTGACACGTTTGCGTTTCCCGAAGGCTTCCCCGGCCTGCGCGACCGACTGGTGCTGGAACTGCTCTACGGAACGGGCATCCGTCTGGCCGAACTGCTCGGCATCAACGACAGCGATTTTTCCGGCCACGACAACACGCTGCGTATCACGGGCAAACGCAACAAGCAACGCGTGGTGCCGCTCAACGCCAGTTTACTTCCGCTGCTGGAGTCGTATCAACAAGAAAAGAAAAGCGTTTTCGGCACCGCCGCCGACACCCGCCTCATTGTGACCGACGAAGGCAAGGCGGCCTATCCGGTGTTTGTTTACCGCAAAGTGCGCAAATACATCACTGACATCAGTCGGTTGAAAGATGCAGACGGGCAACCGCTCAACCTGAAGGTTCCCGAGAAACGCAGCCCGCACGTGTTGCGGCACACGTTTGCCACGCACTTGCTCAACCGTGGTGCCGACTTGAACGCCATCAAAGACCTCTTGGGTCACAGTAGCCTTGCTGCCACCCAAGTTTACACGCACAATTCGCTCGAAAAGCTGAAGCAAGCCTACGAGCAGGCGCATCCCAAGGCATAGGCCCCCTATCCCCCGAAGGGGGAATGGTTATCAGCTTCTCCTTTGGGGGCGGAGGAGCCATTGTTCCACTTCATAATTTTTTACGCGTATGAAACTGCACATGCAATCGCTTCACTTCGACGCAGACCGCAAGTTGTTGTCGTTCATCGAAAAGAAAGCCGAGAAATTAGACACGTTTTTCGGGCGAATTATTGACGGTGAGGTGATTTTACGACTGGAAAAAAGCGAGAACAAGGAAAACAAGATATTCGAGCTGCGCGTGAACGTGCCAGGCAACCAGTTGTTTGTGAAGGAAAAGGCAAGCACCTTTGAGGCCGCCACCGACCTGGCCCTCGAAAGCATGAAAACCCAACTCAAGAAACACAAGGCAAAACTAAACGGAAACCACAAGACCGAATCTGTTGATGTGGCAGAAACGGATGCGGTGGAAGTGGAAGACGAATAAAAAGCCTCCCCCAACCCCCTCCCAAGGAGGGGGCTTTTATATTTATACTAAAACAAGCTGAACATTGCGTATTTGATTGTGAATAATTTGCTGATAATCAGCGCATTTACCCAAGAATAAAGACGCAAGACTCAGGACTTTTTAGTACGAATCAAGGCGTTTTGGTCGTTTTTTGCCTAAAACGCTACTGACTGAAAACAAAAAGCGTCCCGACGAGTCGGGACGCTTTTTGTTTTCAGTCTCCTTTCCTCTCGCTTTGCCGCATGGGCATGGCATCTATCACGGCGAAGATTTCGTCCGGCGGAACGGTCTTGTCCCAACGCCGCTTTTCGCCGCCGTCCTTCCCGACAAGCACGACCGCAAATTCGTCAGCACGCACATTGAATTGCTTACGCAAGGCTTGTACGTCGGCCAAGGCAAGCGGCTGGTTTTGGGCAACCACGCCTGATTTGTCCAAGGCTTGAATCACAAGCAACTGGCGTTCCCGGAAACCGTCCGCAGCGTTTTGCCATTGGTCGAGTTGCTTTTGGACTTGCGTGGCGTTTTGGGCAAAAACCAGCAAAATCCGGTTTTTCCAACGGTAAGCCGACAAATCGAACGGCTTGGGTTGCGACAACATGCTGATAATGAAGGCAAAAACAAGCAAAATACTGGCTTTCATACTTGCCGAACAGAAAACAAAACCCGTCGGTTCGTTTGTCCGTTCTTGGAAAACGGCTCGGCTGCGCATTGTAGAAAACAAAAGCGGCATCCCGACTCGTCGGGACACCGCCGCAACCTTTCAACCTTTATAGGGTTCAGAACCCTATAAAGGTTTTCTAATCATGGCGTTTTAAGCAAAAATCGCCCAAAACGCCGCCGTGCGAACAATCGGAGTGCGTTTATTTCAACTTGAACGCCTTGCGGATTTTGTCCACGTAGTCGAGGCGTTCCCACGTGAACAGTTCCACTTCTTTCTTGACGGTCTTGCCTTCGGGCGAGACGAAGATTTTGGTCACCTTGCGCGGCTCGCGGCCCATGTGTCCGTAGGCCAAGCGTTTTTCGATGGCGTACGGCCGCATGTCGAAAATGTCCTCGATTTGCTTGGCAATTTCGCCGTCGGTCAGGTTCACTTTGGCCGTGCCGTAGGTGTTGATGTAGATGCCCATGGGCTTGGCTACGCCGATGGCGTACGAAACCTGCACCAGCACCTCGTCGCAAAGACCGGCGGCCACCATGTTTT
>JALOMD010000636.1 GCA_025455595.1 Cytophagales bacterium
GAGTATTTGGGTCACAAAGTTTCTGTCCATTGACATGATGAATTGTCTCATAATATCAAATCTTTGTTGAAAGAACGAATATGAACAATAGTTTACAGAAATACAAGCGTGCCATGTGCATACTCGACCTTGTATTACACACAATGAAAGAGTGCATTTTAAGCAAAAACGCCCAAAACGGCAAAGCCCCGTAGGGGCGACCTGTCTGTAGAAAATTGAAGAGAATTCACAGAAAAGCTCCGTAGGAGCGGCCCGGTTGACAATATAACGTCAGGGTCGCTCCTACGGAGCTTGTTGTCACGGTCGTTCGCGTCTTCTACAGACGGTTCGCCCCTACGGGGCTTTGCCGTTTTGGGCGTTCCCGCCGATTGCGGGACTTACAGTTTTTGCCAAAAACGCTCTGATTAATACCAATATTGAATACCGAATGCGTAATGCTGAATGACGAATTACTTGAAAATCAGCAACTTGCAACTATAAAAACGCGCAGTCAGTCTTTTGTTTTTGTGATTACAAAACATTATTCTAACGGATGCTCTTCTTGGGTGTCAGGTTTTTTACCGGGGCTTGTGGCACACAGGCCGTTGCAGACCTACACTGTAGGCCTGTGTGCCACAGGCCCCGGTGATCGGGGTTCTAATGCAAAAAACTAATGTTTTTCGACCAATGGTATAAACATTCCGGCCTTGCGTAAGTCTCGATAGTGTATCAATTCTAAATTCTAAATTCTAAATTAACCTCACGCTTCCACCGGCTGACCAATGCGGCGGGTTCGTTCTTTCAACAGCGAAATCACTTCCTCTTCTGTACCGAAAACGTTCTGTACATTCACGAAATGACGGGCCAGTTTGTCGTAGCGTTTGCGCATCAGGCAGGCGAAAACGGCAAGATAATCCATGTCTTCGAGCACCACCGCACGGTTTTCGGCGTAGCGATGCAGGTTTTTCTGGAAAAACACCGGATGCTCCGTCCAGTGCATGGCCGGACGGAAGTGATGGCTGGCGTGGTAGCCGTCGTTCCAGCATTTGCGATTGTATTTCGTGTTGATGCACGTGATGCTGTTCTTGAACGGATTGCCGAGGTCGTCGGCATCCAGAAAGGCGTGTTGCGTCCAGTTGCCCACCATTTGCACAATGCGCATGATGACGAACGGCACGATGAAAACCGCCACCGCCGCTTGCCAACGCACCAGACACAGCACAGCACACAGCACGAAAAAGCTGACCTCACCCACAATGGCCCGGCGCATCAGATTGCGGCGTTTCTTGCGGTTCAGGTAGTCGGTCATTTGCACCATGCCCAAAAACAGGAAATTGGCCAGATAACGCAGAAAATCGCGCAAACTGTCGCGTTGGTAATGCAGCGTGCTGCTGCGGTCTTCGTGCAGGTTGTTTTCGGCATGGTGCATCCCGATGTGGTGCGCCATGTACGTCTCGGGCGTTTGTCCGAAAAACGGCCCCAACACCCACGGCAGGTAGTGGTTCAGCCAGCCGTATTGTTTCTTGAACAGCGGCCGGTGACTTACGCAGTGTGTCATCAACCCGAACGGGCCTTTGAAAACCACGTTGTTCAGGTAATGGTACACGCCCACCAATGCCCACCAAACCCAGCCCGTGACAAACGGCATGAACAACAGCACGCCGATAGGCACCAGCGTGAGGCTGATGCGCAACGTGAGATGCGCGAAAGGCAGGTTCCGTTCGTCGGCAATGAGCTTGAGCAAAAAACGGTCTAAGGGGCTGAGGCGAGTTTTGGGAATGTAAATCGGGTCGTAGAGCGTTGTGAAGTTGCGCATAAGAATCGGAAGTGAACGGATGGAAATTGTTCGTTACTTTTCTTTCAACTACGGAGTCGCATAAAACTTTGCAAGGCTCTGAGTTTTATAAAGACTAAACGCAGAAAGACACAATTTTTAGTGTAACCGAACCGACATGCCAAGATTCTATTGAGACTAAAATCGTGCCTGCGCATCATATTTGCCGTCAGACAAAACGAGAACAATGATGGCGTTTTGAGGAAAGTTCGCCTAAAACGCTGCTGGATTACGAAACCTGACGTTGGTTTTTGAACAACTTTTTACACAAGCGGATTTGCTTTCAGAGGATATATTTCGATATTTGTCGAAATATCGAATCGCATTCAAATGAACACCGTTTTCAAGGCTTTGAACGACCCCATCCGCCGCGCCATGCTTGATTTGTTACGGGAAAAAGACCTGACGGCGGGCGAAATCGCCGAGCGGTTTCCGGTGGGCAAGCCGACCATCTCGCACCACTTGGATTTGCTGAAGCAAGCCGGTTTGGTCACCGCCGAAAAAAACGGGCAGTTTGTCTATTACTCACTCAACACCACCGTGCTCGACGAAATGCTCAAATGGCTGCTGGATTTGCGGAACGGCAGTGAAAAATGAAAGATGAAAAAATGACAATAAGCGTTTTGGGCAAAAAACGCCTAAAACGCCATATTTCACTGAAAATCAAAAACTTATGAAAACCAATGCCTTCCTCCGGATTCTGTTCGTTGCGACAGCCTTGCTGCTGCCGTTTGCCTACGCCGCCTACCTGTGGCCCGCCCTCCCCGACCGGGTGCCCGTGCATTTCGGTGCCGACGGCCAGCCGGACGGCTTCGGGCGGAAAAGTGAACTGTTGGTTGCACCGACGATACTGATGGCGGTGGGGTTTGCCGTTTACCTGCTGCTGCGCAACCTCCGGCGCGTTGATCCGAAACAAAACGCAGGCGGCGAAATGGTGCGCAAACTCGCCGACGGCCTGTTGGTGTTCCTGTCGGTGCTGGCGGTTTACATCGTCCATTCGGCCAAGGCGGGCGAAACGGGCAAACTGCTTTTCGTGTGCATCGGGCTTTTCTTCGCGTGGTTGGGCAATGTGATGCACAGC
>JALOMD010000637.1 GCA_025455595.1 Cytophagales bacterium
TCACATGGTTTTTCATGAGATCGGCCAACATAGGAAGCGAAACTTTCAATTACGTCCATGACATTATACTGGAGATGAGTTTTGCAGGCAACACCCTTTCGTGGCGTTCGCTGGACAACACGGGCTTGGAACGCAGCCGCATTACGTCCGTCAACAAGTGCGGCGACAAGGTGTTTGCGACCACGCTGGACGGCGTATTCTACAAGCATTGGAGCAATTTCAAGACACTGCGGCGCAGCCCTTGATTTTTTGAACGCGGCTTTGTCAGGAGGCCGACGGCGTTTTGGGCAAAAATTGCCCAAAACGCCTGTGCCACAACCGTAAGGGTTCTTGCTTGCATGAATACACACTTCACTTAAAACTACACACTTTCCATGAAACACATCCTTGCCAGCTTGTGCGTGCTGCTGCTTGCGGCCTGCAAAAAAGAATCTGTCACCGAAGAGATTGCGCCGGAACAAACCAAGTGGACGGAGTTTGACAAGTTTGGCTTTGAAGACCGGATCATGCTGAATACACACGTGTTCAACGATTCGATCATCGGGTTTCGCAACAACGGGCTTTTTTCAATCGTGAATGCGCGGAAATTGGACTTCCCGACCGACGGCACGGGTTCAAAAACAGGGGGTTACATCATCGGGAACAGCAGCCGGGATTTGTTCCGAAAACCCGCTTTCAGTGACAACCTACTGATCAGTATATACAACGACCAGCAACTGCTAATCGAGCCGATCAGAGACCGGGCAAGCGGCTCAGGGGCTGGTTTGCCTGCGCTTCAGTACGATGCCGATTTTGTCCGGATTGCCCGTCCATTCCTGTTCCGGGAATCTACGCCTATTGTTGCCGACCGGTACGTTTTGGTTCCTTACCATGCCCAAAAGGGCGACGGAAAACAGTATGCGTTCTTGTTGAATGTAGCCGAAGAATCGTTTGACATGGGCGTGCGTCGTACACGGATTGTAAACGTGAAAAAACTCGTTTTTGAACCACCGGCTGGCCGTATGTTGCAGGTTTTGCACAATGTGGAAGCGGTTGGCAACAAATTCTTCATCACTTACGATGACGACACTTTCCGCGTGGACACCACGGGCAACATCAAGTCGTTCGGCGCACCGATGTACTCCGTGAACAGCTACTTTACGCTGAACAATGTGTTGTTTGCCATCAACCCGAATGGTCGCTTCTATACCAGCACCGACCAAGGCGAAACCTTCAACCTGTTCACCGCTACCAACGAGTCGCTTTGGGGATTCTTCAATTTCGAGACTATAGGCCAAGAGGTGTTCGGCTACACGAACGACGAGATTTTCGAGATGAAACTCAACGGAAACACCTTGTCGTGGCAAGCGTTGGAAAACGCAGGTTTGGAACGCAGCCGTATTACATCCATTGCCAAATGCGGCAACCGGGCTTGGGTAACCACGCTGAACGGCGTGTTTTACAAGGATTGGGATAAGTTCAAAACTCCCAAGCAGACACCGCAGTAGCCGCCGGGCGTTTTGGGCAAAAATTGCCCAAAACGCCCGTGGCGAAGCGAAAGCCCCGTTAGGGGCGACCTGTCTGTAGAAAACACGAATAGCGATAGCGAAAAGCTCCGTAGGAGCGGCCCGATTGACAACACAACGTCAGGGCCGCTCCTGCGGAGCTTTTTTCTGTGATCGCTCTGTAATTCTACAGACGGTTTGCCCCTACGGGGCTTTGCCGTTTTGGGCAAAAATCAGCCAAAACGCTGGTTTGTCGTTTTTTTGCTCCCCACAGCGGGAAGTGCCGAAAAGAATGTCGCGTATTGAACGCAAGCAAATTGCCGGCAGTCAATTGTTTACCAAAGACACAAGACGCATGACTTTTTCGAGCGGGAACGGTTTTTTCACTTCATGTACTCGTACCCAACAGAAATTGTCTTGCATTACCCCGAACAGTAGGAAATTGACCCAAAGTACTGATTTTAAGTCACTCGACTGTTTCTTTACTGACGACTAACGACTGACTACTAACGACTTAGCACTTGATCATGCAAACGGCCGTATTCGCCTCCGGTGTCCGGGAGAAACTTTGGGAAGCTCACTTGTTGCTACAGGAACTGTACGGCGAGCAGGAAATATTCAGCCGCCGCGACCCGATGCGGGAGTTGATTTCAACCGTGTTGTCGCACCGCACCACGCACGCCGACGAAGAGAAAGCCTACTGGCAGATGTTCGAGCGGTTCGGCACGTGGGAGGGCATTCGCGATGCACCTTACGAGGCGTTGGTGGATGCCATTTCGCCGTCGCGGTTCCCGGAGGTGAAGGCGGCGTATATCCAGAAAATACTGCGGCGCATTTTTGAAGAACGCGGCGAAGCCAACATTGACTTCCTGCGCGACATGCCGCTTGACAAGGCACTGGCGTGGCTCTACACACTACCCGGCGTGGGGCTGAAAACGGCCTCGCTGCTGTTGTTGTTCAACTTCCACAAGCCCGTGCTGCCGGTTGACACGCACGTCCACCGCGTCACGCAACGCGTCGGCATCATCGGCCCGAAGGTGTCGGCCGACAAGGCGCACGACATTCTGCTCAACCTGCTGCCGCCGGAGCCAAAAACGTTGTTCAATTTCCACAAGCATTTTTACTGGCACGGCCAACGGGTCTGCAAATGGGGCTTGCCCGACTGCGGCAAATGCCCGCTGACGGGGCTGTGCGATTGGTACAAGGCGAACGGCGGCCAAACTGTTGGCCATTAGCTGTTAGCTTTTAGTTGTGTTCTGGCTCTTTGCCGCCTTTGGTGCGGCAACCGATGGCTAAAAGCTAACAGCCAGTAGCTATTTCAAAACCCTCCACTTCATCACACCGAGTTTGGTGAGCATATAAAACAGCGACACTTTTAGCACGCCCAAGCCGTAGGTGACGCTGCGCG
>JALOMD010000638.1 GCA_025455595.1 Cytophagales bacterium
CTTAAAGCCAGATACGCTGGTTCCGGCCCAACGATAGACCTTTCTTAATTTTTGGACAGAAGAACACAGGCTGAGCTTTGTAACTCGATTAAAAAGACCCGCTCCGACCGCAATACGTTTCCCGATGATGAATAAACCGTTTACATCAAAAACCTGATTATGAAACACCTGACCCTTATTTTCCTTTTTGTTTGCCTCACTGCCTGCCTCCTCGCCCAGTCGCAAACGCAGGCAGCACATCATTCACGTTCGGACAGCTTGCAACTCGTCGCTCTTATAGAAAACATGCAAACCGCCTGGAACACCCACGACATGCACGCCCTGGCAAACCTATTTCATGAAGATGGCACTTGGATCGTGTGGGATGGCAAAACGGTCTGGAAAGGGAGGGCTTTGATTGAGGAGGGACACGCCAAGGCGCACAAAACCGTGTATCGCAATACCGTACAGACCAAGCAAATCGAGGAGATTTCGTTCGTTGGGCCGGACGCGGCCGTGGTGAGAACGCACGATACATTGACCGGCGACGAACGGTATCCCGACAAAGTGGTGGAGAGCCGCAAGTTTTTGGTTTGTACCCGAAAAAACAATGTCTGGAAAATCTGGTGGGGACAAAATACGCGGCATCCTGAGTTCACCACTAAAAAATGACCTACATGAACCACCTCACCACCCGGCGGGAATTTGTAAAAACGCTTTCCCTGCTGTCTGTTGCACCATCCGTTTTGTCCGGCAATAGTTTTGTCAAGAAAGTGGTGCAGCGCATCGGATTTCTAAACGGTGCCGGGGTGTTGCAACTGGAAAATGCCTTTAAGGAGGAACTGCAAAAACTCGGTTACATCGAGGGGAACAACATCCATATTGAACAAAGGTTGGCCCGGCCCAACACGACGGATAGCGGGTTGATGGCCGCCGAGCTGGCCCAGATGGATTTGTCCCTAATTGTAGCGGGTGCGCTGCCGTTTGCGCTGGAAGTGCGAAAAGCCAATCCAAAAATGCCCATGGTGATCTGTACTTGTCCGGGCATGGTGAGCAACGGCTTTGCCAAAACCCTGGAAAAGCCCGGCGGCATTTATACTGGTCTGGATGAATTGCCCGAAGGTGTCACCGTAAAACGCTTGCAACTGCTGCACGCAGTGGTGCCGGATGCCAAACGCATTGCCTTGCTTTCCACCACGCCCGGCGTGGGCGGCCACGAAACCCAGCTTGCCGAGGCCGAAAAAACTGCGGCCGCTCTGGGCATAAACGTAAAAGCGTACCGTGCAAAATCGCAGCAGGAATTGGAAACAGCCCTAACGGCTATCGTGGGCGATGATATGAATGGCCTGTTGAACTTTCAGGGAGCACTCACTTTAGCCAACCGTAACATGATCGTGGACTTTATGGCCGAAAAACGCATTCCGGCCGTTTATCAGGCTACTGCGTTTGCGGAAGTAGGCGGGTTGATGGCCTGGGCTCCTGACCTTCCGCAACAATTCCGCGAAGCGGCCCATTACGTGGACAAGATTTTGAAAGGGGCCAACCCCGGCGACCTGCCCGTGAAGCAGCCAGAAAAATATTACCTGACGCTAAACCAAGCCGCTGCCGCAAAAATCGGCGTTAGCTTTCCAAAGGAACTGCTGGCCGAGGCGGCTAAGGTGATTGAGTAGATAAAAATAAAACAAAACCGACATTGATCACTAAACTTTTTTGTATGAAAAAACTATGCATCCTTTTGCTCTTCGCCCGGCTCCGCAAAGACAGAGGTACAAACCTTGGCCACTTCAACAATTCAGAAGTGAAAGAACAGAGACAGTTCCTGATGCGTTCTTTAGTTCTTGTGCCACTCGCAATCTTTTTTTTGCCGCTGGCGATGGTTGCACAGGCTAGCACCCCAAAGAATGCCGCACTCATCAACGGCCGGTGGTTTACCGGCAAAACCTTTAAACCCCGGGTCTTTTATAGTGTCAACGGGCAGTTTAGCCAGAAAAAACCAGCGCGGATAGACACCACCATTGACCTGAGCGGATTGTATATCGTGCCCCCATTTGCCGAAGCCCACAACCACAATATCAATGGGCAGAACTCACGCAATGCCAAGGCAGTTGCCAAGTACCTGGCCGACGGCGTTTTTTATGTGAAAGAACCCGGCAACTTTTACCTGTCGGACGAGGAGAAAACGCAACTCAACCTGAACCAGCCCACGGGCATTGACGTATCGCTGGCCCAGGGGGCTTCACTGACTGCCACCATGGGACATCCCTACCAGTTGGCCGAAGATGTGTGGTTCAAGTTTGGCTATGCCAAAGGCCCTATTGACTCATTGGTCGACCGTCGTTTCTTTACTATTGACAGCGAAGAAGACCTGGAGAAAAAATGGCCGGAGATTCTCAGACAACGGCCGGATTTTATCAAGACAATCTTGTGGACATCTGACGAGTACGAGCAACGCAAACAGAACAAAACCTTCTACGGACAGGCTGGACTGAAACCAGAATTTTTGGCAAGGATTGTAGAGAAGGCCCATGCCGCCAACTTGCGGGTATCGACCCACATCAACAATGCGCACGATTTTCACGTAGCGGTGAGTGCTGGCGTGGATGAGATTGCGCATTTGCCGATTACCGGCCTCACCCCCATTGCCGAGGCCGACGCAAAGCTTGCGGCCCAGCGCGGTGTGGTGGTAGTGACCACTTGTTCGGTGCCGGTTTCACTGCCACCTTTCATCTTGCCCCGATCCATCTTGCCGCAAGTGCTGCAAGTCCAGAAAGACAACCTCAGGCTGTTGCACCAGCAGGGCGTGACGCTTGCCATTGGCAGCGATATTCCGTCCGATTCGTCGGTGGAGGAATTTGAATACATCCGAAATCTGGGGCTGTTTGATAACCTGACCCTGCTGAAAATGTGG
>JALOMD010000639.1 GCA_025455595.1 Cytophagales bacterium
TGAGTAGTCACAGACCACCGATATTAATCCTTCGTAGAAAAATGCTACGAATAACATCTCAGAGGCGTTTTGGGCAATTTTTGCCCAAAACGCTCAATACAAGCATCAAGGGCAATTGGACAACCAAAACATCTGACGGGCTGCGCAGGCATCGTTTTTTGTCTGACCATAGGCGGCAGGTGAACTTTTAACCACCCAACAACACTTGTATTTCTGTAGGTTGTCTGCGAAACAGGTCACAAACTGGAAAGCCAAAGTGATAGCCCGTTTTGAGCATAAAATATAAAATCCCGCAACCGCCTGTCTGACCTCTGCCTTCTGACCTCTGACCTAAAACCGTACTTCAAAATGCGTCGTGATTCCCCGCTTTTCGTTCTTTTCGTTACCATTTTCATTGATTTGCTCGGCTTCGGCATTGTCATTCCCGTGCACGATTTATTCGGTCATGAACTTCCTGTTTGGGCCGTTTTGGGGAACGCTTAGCGACAACATCGGGCGGCGGCCGGTGATTCTGATCAGCATCGCCATTACGGCGGCTTCTTACGTGTTGCTGGCGGGAGCCAACACCATTGTTCTGCTGTTTGCGGCGCGGCTGCTGGCGGGCATCGGCTCGGCGAACATTTCGGCGGCGCAGGCATACGTGACCGACATCAGCACGCCCGAAAACCGCGCCAAGGCGTTGGGCATGATCGGGGCGGCGTTCGGGCTGGGCTTTATCATCGGCCCGCCGGTGGGCGGTTTGCTCAAAACCTACCTCGGCATGGAGTGGGTGGGCGGGGTTACGGCTTTGTTGTGCGTGTTCAACTTGGTGCTGGCGTGGTTCATGCTGCCCGAGTCGGTCACGGAGAAGACCGGCAAAGTGTCGTTCCGCTTCGACCCGTTCACCGACCTGTTCCGGGAACTCGGCAAGCCGGTGATGCGCGAATTGTTTTGGCTCAACTTCATTTACATCGCCGCGTTTTCGATGATGCAGGTCACGGTGGCCTTATTTTGGAAAGAACACGACAACTTGACCGAAGCCCAGATTGGCTACACGTTTGCGTTCATGGGCTTGGTGTCGGCGGTGGTGCAAGGCGCGTTGATTGGCAAGCTTACGGCGCGTTTCGGCGAACGCAAACTGCTGCTCAACGGCATTTTTTTCATGGCCGTGGGCGTAATCATGATTCCGTTCGTGCCGCCCGGTTGGTTTGTGCCGTTCGGGCCGCTGGCCATCGGCTTGGTGGCCTTGGGCACCAGCCTGATGACCCCGGCCATCACCTCGCTGATTTCGCAGCGGGCCGCCCCGCACGAACGCGGCCAGACCATGGGCCTGATGCAGTCGTTCGGATCGTTGGCGCGGGCGGCCGGGCCGGCGTTGGGCGGGTTGCTCTACAAGTTCGACTTCCACCTGCCTTATGTCGGCGCGGCCTTGCTCATGCTGGTCTGTTGGCTGCTCACCGGCTTGGTGACGCGGGCTTACGCAACGGCGAAACTAGTTGATGGTTGAATTGTCAAATGGCTGAATGGCTTGCAATTTTGGGCGATTTTTGCCTAAAACGCCTCCAACCACCGTGGTCTGTGGCACACAGACCATTGACGGTCAGGCAGTTGCGATCTGTGTGCCACAGACCACGGGAACGTAGAATGGTCAAATGGCTGAATGGCTTGGCGTTTTGAGCATTTTTTGCCCAAAACGCCTCCGACCTTTGCGTTCTGATCTTTGACCTAAATTCGCACTTCGTAAATCGTAATTCGTACTTCAGAATGATTAGTCATCACACTTTTACTGACGACTGACCACTGGCGACTAACCACTCCTTGCATAATGAAAAAAAACAACAAAGACATCCGGCTTGACCGCATTGAGGAAGCCATCGAAGCCATTCGCCGGGGCGAAGTCATCATCGTCGTGGACGACGAAGACCGTGAAAACGAAGGCGACATGATTTGCGCCGCCGAGAAGATGACACCCGAAATCGTGAATTTCATGATAAAAGAGGCCCGTGGCCTCATGTGTGCGCCGCTCACCGAAGAACGTTGCCACGAACTGGGGCTGGAAATGATGGTGGGCCGCAACACGGCCACGCACGGCACGCCTTTCACCGTCTCGGTTGATTTGCTCGGCCACGGCTGCACCACGGGCATCTCGGCCTCCGACCGGGCCAAAACCATCCGGGCCTTGGTTGACCCGGCCACGAAACCCGAAGAGTTGGGCCGTCCGGGACACATTTTCCCGCTGCGGGCCATGTCGGGCGGGGTGCTGCGCCGCTTGGGCCACACCGAAGCCACGGTGGATTTTGCCCGGCTGGCCGGGCTGCAACCCGCCGGGGTGTTGATTGAAATCCTGAACGACGACGGCACCATGGCCCGGCTGCCGCAACTGCGCCAAATTGCCGATAAATTCGGTCTCAAATTGGTGAGCATCAAGGATTTGGTGGAATACCGGCTGCAAACCGAAAGCCTGATCAAACGCGAAATCGGCGTGGACATGCCCACCGAACACGGCCATTTCGACCTGATTGCCTACCGGCAGGAAAACACCGGCGACATCCACTTGGCTTTGGTGAAGGGCCAATGGCAGCCCGACGAGCCGGTGATGGTGCGGGTGCATTCGTCGTGCGTGACGGGCGATGTGTTCGGCTCGTGCCGCTGCGACTGCGGCGGGCAACTGCACCGGGCCATGGAAATGGTGAATCGCGCCGGGCAGGGCGTAATCCTGTACATGAACCAAGAGGGGCGGGGCATCGGGCTGCTCAACAAGCTGAAAGCGTACAAGTTACAGGAAATGGGCCGCGACACCGTGCAGGCCAACCTCGAACTCGGCTTCAAGATGGACGAACGCGACTACGGCGTGGGGGCGCAAATCCTCCGCGACCTCGGCGTGTCCAAAATCCGTCTGATTTCCAACAATCCCAAGAAACGCGCCGCCCTCATCGGCTACGGCTTGGAAATTGTGGACACGGTTCCGATTGAAATCACGCCCAATCCGCACAACGAGAAATACCTCACCACCAAACGCGACAAAATGGGCCACGACATCTTGAAGAACGGGCAGGACAGGTCAGAGGTCAGAGGTCAGAAGTCAGAGGAATAATGGAGGCGTTTTGGGCAAAAAACGCTCGAAACGCCGGGTTCCCCCAGCTTTAGCCGGGGGAACAGCCCAAAACAGAAGCTTAAACAGTCTCTTAGGCATTTTTTGCTTAAAACAAGAAAGATTGAACAGTCGTCAGACAAGGCCAATTTTTCAATAGTTACTGTTCTTCTATAGTGTTTTCTGAGTTTTTTGCCCAAAACGCAATGAACCGCCGAAGTTCGTCTCTATGTTAAAAAACCTGCCATTCGATGTTCTTGCCGGATTGGCTTGTTACGCGCTGATCAGTCCGCGAACTGCGGGTTTCAATCCTTTTCTGGCTTTGGTGGTTTCTGTTTCTTGCCTGATTGCCTTGCTTGCTCTGTTGGTGTTGCGGATTGTAAAAACAATGAGATTGTCTGACGGAAAAGCCAAACTACAGAGATTGTTGCCGTTGATGCTTGCTTTGGCGATTGCTGTCATTGTAGCCATTTACGAACGCACACACCTGACCGAATACTTTCCAAGTCGGTACTACACGACAGAGTAAATCCTTTGATGGCATCACGCCGAGATGTGATGCCAGTAAAGGGCATTGGTACTGCCGTCAGCTACTGCCACTGCCACTTTTTTCTGACCTCTGACCTCTTAACTCTGACCTAAATCAAGCCATTCCTGCGCCATCGCTTTCCATTCCTCTTGCAGCGACACACTGGGCACGGGTTGTTTGGCCCGGTCGTACCAGTAGCGGGCGTTCCACGCGTCGCCTTCCTTGCGGTGCAAATAGGCGTGCAGGCGGCAATGGTGGGCCGTGTTCTGTGCCTGTGCAATTTCGTGGGCCGCGTGCCAGTCGTCTTTGGCATCGTGCCAAAGGGCTTGCAAGAGCGGCGTTAGGCCGGCTGGCGGCGTAGGGGCGGAGAGAGATTGCTCAAATTCATTCAAGGTCATGGTCATGGTTTGGGTCAGAGTTAAGAGGTCAGAAGCCTGCCCCGACCATGCCGTTGGCTTGGCAGGCCTGTCGGGGGGGCAGAAGTTTCATTTGCCCGAAATTACGATTTTCCGACAGACGAGGTGTACAGCAAAAATGAATTCAACCCGGCGTTTTGGGCAAAATTTGCCTAAAACGCAAAACCGGCCGTTGGAACTCGCCCAACGGCCGGTTGCCGAAACACAGTTAACAGAACGCCTCAATTCTTAATTGCCCAAGCCGCCTTGCAAATTGACCCAACCGGTATAGCGGGCCAACTCAATGTACAAGTTTGTGTCCGCAAAAAACGACAGCGGCACCTCGCGCATCCGGTATTCCAGCCCGACCAATCCGTCCAGCCCGACGTTGGCCGAGGCGCGTCCTCGTTCGTTCA
>JALOMD010000036.1 GCA_025455595.1 Cytophagales bacterium
CGGGTGGGGCGGTTCTTGGAGCGGGCCGACAAAATCTCGCGCTTCGTGGACGTGAAGTACTTCATCCTGTTGCCCGATGCGCACTTGGTCGGCTCGCCGTTGGATATTTTGCAGTGGTCGTCGGTGCTCAAATCGGCCAGTGCATACAACATGTTCCGCCAACAGTACCGTGAGATCAATCCGGTCAACATCGTCGAGTTTCTGGTGCTGGACAAGCTTTTCCCGCGTTCGGTGCTGCATTCGCTGATTTACGCCGAAACCTCGCTGCGCGAGATTTCCGGCACCTCGTCTGGCTCGCGATACAGCAACGCCGCCGAAAAGCAACTGAGCCAACTGCGGGCCGAAATCGAATTCACATCCGTGGCCGAGATATTCGACATTGGCCTGCACGAGTTCATTGACCGCTTCCAAGACAAAAACAACGACGTGAGCCAAAAAGTGTTCGACACGTTCTTCGCACTGAAAACAGCGTGATTAATTCAGAATTAAGAATTATGAATTCAGAAGGCTACACTGTGTTCTTCGAAATATACGTTTTGGCCAAATTTTGGCCGAAACGCTACAGACCGCTGTTTTTCGCTTGGTCATTAAACAGAATTTCGGCCTTGAATTCTGAATTCTGAATTCTGAATTATTTTAGTAGTTTTGGCCGGAGTACAAAACCGTTTCCGGCCAAGCACGAAGTTTGCCAAAACAACACTCCGAAGAATTCAATTCTGAATTCTTAATTCACAATTCTGAATTTTTATGACTTTTTGTTTGGGCATCAAAGTGGAGTCGGGCTTGGTGGCCGTGGCCGACACGCGCCTCACTTCCGGAGCCGAGTATTTCACTGCCCGCAAGATTTCCGTCCACCAGTTTGGCAAGCATTCCATGTTCATCATGACCTCCGGGCTGCGGTCGGTGCGCGACAAAGCCATCACGTATTTTCGCGAAGTCATTGAAGAACAAGACAAGCAGTTCAACAAGCTCTACAAGGCCGTCAACGCGTTCGGCGAGCAAGTGAAACGCGCCGCCGACGAAGACAAGGCTTCGCTCGAAGGTTCGGGGCTGCATTTCAACCTGCACGCCGTTGTGGGCGGCCAGCTTGAAGACGACGACGAACACAAGCTGTACCTGCTTTACCCGGAAGGCAACTGGGTGGAAGTGGGCCAAAGCACGCCGTTTTTCATCATCGGCAACTCGAACTACGGCAAGCCGCTGCTGTACCGGCAGTTGCGCTACGACACCTCTATGCGCGATGCCCTGATGGTCGGTTTTCTGGCCTTCGATGCCACGAAAGTGAGCGTGAACGACGTGGATTATCCGCTGGATGTGATTTTCTACGAGAAAGACAGCTTCCGCATCACCGAATGTCGTTTGGAACGCGAAGAACTCAAGCCCACGGCCAAGAAATGGAGCGAGTTGCTCAGGAATGCCATTCAGGAAGTACCCAACCAGTGGCTCGACCGGGTGTTCCAAAAAGCAACCACCAGCAAAGAGACATGGTAGGGGAGTGTTAAGTCGTAAGTGGTAAGTCGTAAGTCGTAAGACTGCACGGCTTACACGTTTTTCACACGACTTCCGCCACTGAAGGCTTACGACTTACGACTTATCACTTACGACTTGAGATTTGCCATGCGCCTGAAAGTCAACCACGAAACCACCTACACCTACTCCGCATCGGTTTACCTTGAGCCGCACACGCTTTACCTGCACCCGCCCACCTACCCCTATCAGTCGGTGTACGATTTTCGGATACGCGTCGAACCGGAGCCGGTGATATTTTCGCGGGCAAACGACATCGAGGGAAACTATGTCTATCTGTTGTGCTTTCAGGAACCGACCGACTCCTTGACCATCCGCACCTCGTTCGAGGCCGAAACCTCGCGTACCAACCCGTTCGACTACGTGCTTTATCCGTTCGAAGTGTGCAACCTGCCATTCCAGTATCCGCTTGCCTTGCACGCTTTGCTCAAGCCGTATCTGAAACCCGCCACCCGGCACGCTCAAATAGAGAGCTTTGCGCTGGAATGCGTGGACCAAGCCCAGCAAAGCACCTTGCGGCTGCTCATGTGCCTTACCGAAACCATCCGACAGGATTTTACCTACGAACACCGCGAAACCGGCGACCCGCGCACATCCGACGAAACCCTGCGCCTGAAGCGAGGCTCGTGCCGGGACTTGGCCACGCTTATGATTGACACCTGCCGCGTGCTGGGCATTGCGGCGCGTTTTGCCAGCGGCTATTTCTACGGCGACCCCGAAGCCGAGCGGCATTTGCACGCGTGGGTGGAAGTGTATTTGCCCGGTGCAGGCTGGCGGGGCTACGACCCCACCGAGGGCCTCGTGGCCGCCGACCGCCACGTGCTGCTGGCTGCGTCGGCGTATCCGGCGCAGGTGGCCCCGGTTCAAGGGACGTTCCGGGGGGATGCCTATGCCCAACTCACCAACCACGTTTTGGTTTCGCCCGTCGCTTGATGCCGAAAGGCACAGCGTTTTAGAGATTGTTTAAAATTCTGGTTTCGATGGTGTTTTAGGCGATTTTTGCTCAAAACGGCTGCGTTCCCCCGGCTAAAGCCGGGAGCCTGTCCCAACCTGTCGGGGGCGAGACATTGAAAGTCTCCTTTGGGGACTGCTTTTGAGTCCCGAAGGGGACTTGCCACCTTTTGCCCCCGGCTTTAGCCGGGGGACGGTGCGTTTTGAGCATTTTTTGCCTAAAACGCCAAACAAAACCCACCCGCTGCCCTTGCCGCCAAATCGAAGGCGTAGCCGTCAACATTGCAGGAAGTCAGAATCAAGTGACAGGCATCCGGTAAGTATTGACTTTAAAAAGCCGTCCTTTTTGCCTGAATTGCCAGTCGGTTTTTTTATAACTATCAGATTCACAGCGTTTTCGGCTTTGAGCACTGGCAATGCCGACTTTTACATTTTGTGTAAGAAATTTGTGATTTTTACGGGAAAGTGCTTTTTTTGGCCCAGCCACGTCCGTTTTAGGCGTTTTTCATAAAAAAACGCCGGGGCGGCCACACACAAGCTTGCGCAGGCCAATCGTTTGCAACGTCGGCACCAAGGCTTGCGGGCAGTTGTTTTTCGTTGCCTTTTAACAGAAAAAACTCCAAATAAATCAAAGCGGCGTTTTATCGCCAACACTTATGAAATACATGAAAAAACACTACCCGGTTACGTTGTTTTTCCTGATTTGTCTTTTTTGTGCGTCCGCCGTCCCGGTTTTCGCCCAGAGTGCCAAGTCGCTGGTGAAGAAGGCCAACAAGTTTCTGGAGAAAGAAAACTACCACAAGGCACTTGAACAGTTCAAGCAAGCCGTCTCCACCGACCCTAACAACGCCGAGGCGCAGTTTGGCATGGGCGTGGCCAGTCTGTTGCTGCTCAACAGCCGCGAGTCGTTGGATTTTTTGCAGAAGGCCCGCGAACTGAACCCCAAAGTTGACAAGCACTACTACTACTGGCTGGGCCGCGCCTACCACGCCAACATGCAGTTCGACTCGGCGGTGGCTGCGTACCGAGTCTATCTCAACGATGAAGTCAAGAAACGCGACAGCCGCCAAGAAGCGGTGAAAACGTTGATTCTCCAGTCGGAGTTTGGCAAAACCTTTGTCGCCAATCCGGTTGATTACCAAGTCATTAACCTCGGCAACGACGTAAACACCGAGTACTCTGACCACAGCCCGGCCTTGTCGCAAGACAAGCGGACGCTGTACTTTACCTCGCGCCGCCCCACCAGTCCCGACCAAGTGACTTCGCGCGGCGACGGCTGGGAGAGCATTTACACGGCAAGCGGATCGGGCAGCCGATGGAGCGGAACCGCCCTGCTGCCCGGCCAACTCAACGAACGCGGCACGCACACATCCAACGTGCAACTTTACGAAAACGACGAGAAGATGCTGGTGTACAAGTCAACCAAGTTCGGGTCGTTGTACGAGTCGCAGAACAAGGGCGGCTCTTGGTCAAAGGCCCGGCCGTTCACGAAATTCACCAGCACCCAACGCTACGAGCCGGACGGATTCGTGATAAAAGACGGCAGCGTGGTCTATTTCGCATCGAGCCTTGGCAACAAAAACGGCAACCTTGACCTGTGGGTGTCGCGTCGGCGTGACACGGACAGCACCAAATGGACCGACCCCGAACGACTGCCCGATGTCATCAACACCGATGCCGACGAAGACGCGCCTTTCCTCTCGAACGACGGCCTGACGCTGTATTTCGCCTCGCGCGGCCATGACAGCATGGGCGGCTACGACATCTACAAAACCACCTACGAGCCGTTTACCCGCACGTGGAGCAAACCCGTGAACATGGGCTATCCCGTCAACACGCCGGGCGACGACATTTATTTCGTCACCGACAGCACGGGCAAAACCGGCTACCTCACCTCGAACCGGCAAGGCACCACGGGCCAAGAAGACTTGTTTGTGGCGAAAATCTACGACGATGTGATTGTGAAGGGCCTTGTCAAGATAAAATCAACCGGCCGGCCGCTGCCCGACTACATTCTCAGCTTCGACTCGCAGCGCAAGCTCGGCGTAAAGGGCAACACCATTTCCGGGCCGGAAGGCAACTACTCGCTGCGCCTGCGGTCAGGCCATACTTACACCGTGGAACTGAAAAAGCAAGACGGCGAAGTCGTGCTGACCGACGACTTGGAAATCCCCTTGGCCGATGCCGAAGACAGCGAACTGGTTCGCGATTTCGAGATTGACATCCCCGACACCGTGCGCACCGCCGCTGGCAAAAACATTGTGCTGCAAAACCTGAACTTGGTGAAAGTGCGCTACGTGGAAACCGACTCGCTGGTGATAAACGGCGAAGTGCGTGACAGCGAAGGACTGGCAGCCGGTGCCAGCGTGATACTGCGCGAAGAAGACAGCGACAAACCACTGTACACCGCCACCACCGATGCCAGCGGTACGTACAAATTCGCCTTCGTGCCCGGCAAGCAAACCGACTACGTAATCGAAATCACGAAAAAACAGTTTTTCCCTTACACGGTGGTGCTTAACTACCCCAGTGCGGGCAACGTGAACAAATTCGTGACCGAGCAAGACCTGACCAACGTGACGTTGAACCAAGTGGACATGCGTTCGGTGCTGACCTACGCCTTCCCGATTGACATGAAAATCGGAGCCAAGGCGGTGCTGGGCGGCGTATATTTCGATTTCAACAGTGCCAACCTGCGTCCCGAAAGCGACATTGCGCTGGACAAACTGTACGAGTTCCTCAAACGCAACCCGCGCCTCGTGGTTGAAATCGGCGGACACACCGACAACCTCGGCTCGGCTTACGTGAACAAGTTCCTGTCGCAGAAACGGGCACAGGCGGTGGTGAACTACTTGGTGAAACGCGGCATCCCGAAACGCCGCCTCACTTCGATGGGTTATGGCTTCAGCCAGCCCATCACCACCAACGACCAGGAACTCAATGGCCGCGACGTGAACCGCCGCGTGGAAGTGAAAATCCTGCGCCGATGACAGTCGTCAGTTGTGAGTGGTAAGTCGTCAGTAGAAAACAAAAACGCCCCGGCCCCCAAGGCCGGGGCGTTTTTGCTGGCAGGCACGGTTTTTTGGCTACATCACGCCGACATCCTGCCTCTTATGGTCGTTTCTGCCCTGCGCGACAGCCGTCCGTTGCGCTACTGCGTGTTTTTCTTCTTCTATGTGATGCAAGGCTTGCCCGCCGGATTTGCCCTGACGGCTCTTGCCAACCACTTGGCCGCCCGCCAAGTGTCCGCCGCCCGCATCGGCGAGTTTGTGGCCGCCGTGGGCTTGCCGTGGGCTTTCCAATTCGTTTGGGGGCCTGTCATTGACCGTTTCCAAGCCTCGCGCATGGGTGCCCGGCGGCCGTGGGTGCTGCTGGCGCAACTGGCCTCGGTGCTGGCCTCGGTCGGCATCTGGCTGGTGACCGACCCGGTGCGGCAACTGTCGTTGCTTAGCAGCGTGTTTTTTCTGCACAGCATATTCGCGTCCGTCCAAGATGCCAGCGTGGACGCAATGGCAATCTCGGTGATTCCGGAAAACGAACGGGGCCGCACCAATGCCTGCATGAGGGGCGGGTTCTTGGCGGGCATCGGCGTAGGGGCAGCAGGCACCTCATTGCTCCTGAACCGCTACGGCTTCGGCACGGCGGCGGTGGCGCAAACGGTTGCGTTGTTGGTGTTCACGCTGCTGACCTTCTTTGTCCGCGAAAGCCGCTCAGACGCTTGGCTGTCGCTTGGAACCAAACCCGCCGTCTATCGGGCCGCCGCGCCGGTTACGGTGCGCAGCCTGTTTGCCGCCCTGCTGCGGGCTTTTTTCAAACGACTCAATTTGCTGGTGTTTGCGGCCGTGGCTTTGGTTTACCTTTCGCAAAGCGTGTTCATCCGGGCTTTTTCGGTGCATTTGGTGCAACGCCTCCACTGGGCCGACACCGACCTGTCGGTGTTGTCGGGGCTGTACGGCAGCGTGGCGGCATTTGGGGTGATACTGGTAGGCGGCTGGCTGTCGGACAAAATCGGTGCCGTGAAGCTGATGGTGGGCGTGATGCTGGTGGTGGGCGGTTTTCTGCTGGTTTTCAACGGATTGCACCGTTTTTGGGGAAACCCGGACGTGAGTACCGCCGGACTGGTGTTCTGGCAAACCTTCGACCCGGCGTTCAGTGTGGCGGCCATGCCGCTGCTTATGTCGCTCTGTCGGCGGGGCATCGAAGGCTCGCAGTTCACCATGTACATGGCTTTGGTGAACCTGTGCGACGTAGTCGGGGCGTGGGTGTCGGGGCACGCCCAAAGGTGGCTGTCGGCCCCGACACTGGGCATCGGCTGCGGCCTGCTGATTATATGCGCTTTGGCGACCGTCCTCGCTGTGTCGCGGCGGGTGCGGATGGCGGCGGTGTCTGCCGGTGCCGACGGATAACAACGGTGCCAAACAAAGCAGGGAGACAAAGCAGGCGTTTTGGGCAATTTTTGCCCAAAACGCCGAAAGAATAGGGTGCAGTTAAACCATTCGCTTTGCGATGCATCGAAAGGACAGAAGTGTGGCCGGCAGTTTCGGCAATACGTATCTTCAAACCATACCCGCCAGCCATGCTACGCCTGCTGATGCTCGTCCTGAAAACCGTGCTTTGCTTGATCGGGTTTTTTGTCATTCTGGCAGTAGCCAGTTGGGTCGAATTGTTCGGCCCGAAAGACACACGAGGCGAGCCGTATTCCACCAACTTGTAAAAGGCGTTTCAAGCAAAAAACAGCTAAAACGTCCTTTCCCGAAACCGAACCTTCAGCCGCCCACCGCCAAGCCCATTTGCAGCAACATGCCTTCTTTCAGTGCATAAGTCGAGGTTTTGAACGCGGCGATGTTATACTGACGTAACACGAAGTCCACCAAGCAGCAGGCTACTACAATCATGTCCACCCGCAGCGGAATCATGCCCGGCACGGCCAGCCGCTCGGCTTGGTTTTTGGTGAGCAAATCCTGAAAAATTGACCGGAACACCGCAACCGGCAGCTCGTAGTGCGTCCGGTCGGCCAGCCGGAAATGGGGGTTGGTCTGCAACGCGTGGATTTCGACCAGCGTATCGAACGTACCCGACGAGCCGACCAGCGTCTGCGGTTGGTATTGGTGTACGGCGTTGGTGAGCGGCAGCAGCGTTTCGGCCAAAAAATCGTACAAACGCTGCACGTTGGCGGGCGAAATCGGGTCGCTGTGCATGAACTTGTCCATGAGCCGCTGCCCGCCTATTTCAAAGCTCTGTTTCCAGAAAATCTTTTCGGCGTTGCCAATGATAAACTCCACGCTGCCGCCGCCGATGTCCACAATCAGCACCGGAGGCGCGGGCAACGGCACGGCCCCCCGCACACCGTAGTAAATCAGTTCGGCCTCCCGGTCGCCGGAAATCACCTCGACTTTTATACCCGTCTCTTTCTCAATCTGTTGCACAAAGTCAGTCCCATTGCGGGCATTGCGGATGGCCGACGTTCCCGTGGCGAAAACCCGTTCGGGCGGCACGCCACGCGCCGCAATCTCCCGCCCGTAGTCCGACAGGATGGACAAGCCCCGCGCCACCGCCTCGTCGGTGATGATGCCTTGGCTGATGCCGCCTTTGCCAATCTTGGCCGGGCGTTTCTCTTCGTGCAGCCGCACGATTTTCTGTTCGGGTGTCACCTCGGCCACCAGCAGATGGAAGGTATTGGTGCCCAAGTCAATGACAGCAACGCGATTCATGGTCTTGTAGGTTTGATTTCGATAGAAAACCTCATTTTGGGTGAAAAATACGGAAAATGGAAATGACATCTTAAACAACATCAAGGCTCGCAATCCTAAGTGCCCGGTCGTTGGTAGTTCCTGCCTGTCAGCAGACAGGAGTCTTTAGTCTTTAGTGAAAATAAAAATATAAATAATTGATAATCAAATACTTGTATAATCTCCTGTGTGCCAAAAATACCACAAACTAATTGCTGTCGGGAGCTTATTGCTTAAAGCCTGCCTTTTCAAGTGTTTTCCCGAAGACTCCAACCAATCTGCCGGAATGTAGTCTTATCAACCAAAATCTTGACCGAAATCACCTTTCGGCATCCGCTAAAAATAGTATCTTTCCCGCCGAGAAAGACCAATCGTTCGCGAACCGCCAATGCAAATCCGGCCCGTTCCGTCGCACAGAAAACTACGTCCGGAAATTGGCTGCGGTGCGTTGAAACATCTGCGTTTTAGGCAAATTTTGCCCAAAACGCAAGTCCTGCCATCAGCGGAAACGCTTACGTGCAACCTGTAACCTTCAACTTTCAAACTTCAACCTCTAAACCCACAAACCGTACGCTTTCCAATGGCTTCCCAACAACAACTCGCAACACTCGATCAAAAAAACGCCGAAGCTCTGCTCGGCGGCGGCCAGAAACGCATTGACGGCCAGCACAAAAAAGGAAAACTCACTGCCCGCGAACGCGTGGCCCTGCTGCTTGACCCCGGCTCGTTCGAGGAAATCGGCAAGTTTGTGACCCACCGCACCACCGACTTCGGCCTCGACAAAGAACATTATCTCGGCGACGGAGTGGTGACTGGCTACGGCACCGTTGACGGACGGCTCGTCTATGTGTTCGCCCAGGATTTCACCGTCTTCGGTGGCGCATTGAGCGAAACCCACGCCGAGAAAATTTGCAAAATCATGGACTTGGCGATGCAAAACGGCGCACCCGTCATCGGCCTGAACGACTCCGGCGGGGCACGAATCCAGGAAGGCGTGTTGTCGCTGGCCGGCTACGCCGACATCTTTTACCGCAACACACTGGCTTCGGGCGTGATTCCGCAGATTTCGGCCATCATGGGACCTTGCGCGGGCGGAGCCGTGTATTCGCCCGCCATCACGGATTTTGTGCTGATGGTGGAGAATACGTCGTACATGTTCGTGACCGGCCCGAACGTGGTCAAAACCGTGACCCACGAAGAAGTGACCTTTGAAGAACTGGGCGGAGCCAGCACGCACAGCACCAAGAGCGGCGTGACGCACTTTGCCTGCGCCAACGAACTCGAGTGTATCGAGCACATCAAAAAGCTGCTCAGCTACATTCCGCAGAATTGCGAAGACGAGCCGATTCGGTTGCCTTACGAAAGCAACGACGGCGAATTGCGCCCTCAGTTGAACAACATTGTGCCCGAAAACCCCAACCAGCCTTACGACATGCGTGAGGTTATCGAAGGCATCATTGACGAAGGGACGTTTCTGGAAGTACACAAGAATTTCGCCGAAAACATGGTGGTCGGCTTTGCCCGCATCGGGGGCCGCAGCATCGGCATCATCGGCAACCAACCGGCCGTGCTGGCCGGGGTGCTGGACATTCCGTCGAGCAACAAGGCCGCCCGCTTCGTGCGTTTCTGCGATTGCTTCAACATCCCGATGCTGGTGCTGGTGGACGTGCCCGGCTTCCTGCCCGGCACTGACCAGGAATGGAACGGCATCATCACCAACGGAGCCAAACTGCTCTACGCCTTCTGCGAGGCCACCGTTCCGCGTGTCACGGTGATTACGCGCAAAGCCTACGGCGGCGCGTACGACGTGATGAACTCCAAGCACATCGGGGCGGACATGAACTACGCCTGGCCTACTGCTGAAATTGCGGTGATGGGTGCCAAAGGCGCGGCGGAAATCATTTTCCGCCACGAAATAGAGAAATCCGAAAATCCCGAAGCGGCCTTGGAGGAAAAAGTGGCCGAATACACCGAAACATTCGCAAATCCGTACAAAGCGGCACAGCGCGGCTACATTGACGAGGTGATCAGGCCGGAGGAAACGCGATTCAAGCTGATCCGGGCATTCGGCATGCTGGAAAACAAGGCCGCCAGCCGACCGCGTAAAAAACATGGGAATATTCCGCTGTAATACTAAAAGGTCATGGGTCTTGAGTCATGAGTAAATGACTGGCTACCAACGACCTGTTTTTCTCCAATACGCAGGCTTTGGTTTGTTTTAGCAGGGGAGTATTCTCCAGAAAAGGGATTGCTGACGGACAGGGAGCAGGAGAATGCTGCGCCGGCGTTTTGGACGTTTTTCGCCCAAAACGCCGGCCAGCCCCGAAGGGGCGGAATACACCAGCACCGGGCATCGCCCGGTGGAATCGGCATACCAAGGCGTTTTAGGCAAAAATCGCCCAAAACGCAAATCCCGCAACCGGCGGGAACGCTTTCGGCATCTTATCAATCCGCCGCAAGCCCCAATTACCCAAGACGCAAGACCCATGGCTTTTTAGCGCATCCGCTTGGTAAGCAGGACGGTC
>JALOMD010000640.1 GCA_025455595.1 Cytophagales bacterium
GCGAGCCGCTTGGCCTCGATTTGCCACGCACTGCGTACTTGTCCGGGAATGGCCCGTGCCACAAACCGGTAGTAGCCTTCATTGTAGCGGGCCGTCACCGGGTCGTCCCAAGTACCGACGCGCAGGTGATGCCCCAGCCGGTGTTCGATGTGGAAATGCGTGTAGTTCGCCAAGAACAGGTTCCAAATGCCGAGGCTTTGCAGCCAGCGTTCCCGCCGGTGAATAAGTTCGTGGGCCGCTGTAATGCCCAAAATGCCCGTGTTGAATCCCGTCGAGACGGCGGCGAAAACCAAGAATTTGCCCGTCAAAATACCGGCGTAAACGGCGTAGAGCAGCGAAAAAACCGCCGCCGTGTGACACGCCACGGCCAGCAGCAGCACTACCGTGGGCATGGCGAGTTGCGGCGGCAACGGCCTTGTGTAACGGGCGGGCAGCAGCCAGTCGAGCAGCACCAGCCCCACCAATGCGAAAACAGCGTAAGCGGCGGCGGCATACCCACCCGCCAAGTTGCCCGCCACCACCATTGCGGTGGGCAGCAGGCTCAGGGCATAAGGCAAAACGGCGGCTTCTTGCCGCCATGTAGCGGTGTTCATACGTCTTGAGTCGTTGGTCTTGGGTATCGAGTGGTCAGTGGTCAGTTGTAGTGTTCACTGAGCTTGTTCCTCTCCGCAAAGAACGCAAAGAAACAGGAGGACAAGCCGGGCGAATAGTACGGTCAGTAGCCAACAGTCAACGGCTGGTTTTGCCTGAACCTTGATTTTCAAATGATTCAAAGATTACCATGACAAGTCGCCTCAATCATGTAAATCACAAAAATCACTGTAAAATCACAGTTCGGACAAAAAAGCGTGTCAGAGGTTGTTTAAAATTCCGTTTGAGGGTTGCGTCCCGACAAGTCGGGATTGCCCAAAACGCGTTTTACATGCAGGTCTGCACGCTGTGCGTCTGACCGGAATCCGCCGAACGCCAAGACAACAGACGGGCGTTTTAGGCAATCCCGACAAGTCGAGACGTCCTTCGAAACCGAATTTTAAACAACCTCTAAGCTTGACTTTAGCCTTTGCCACAAAGGTAATCATCGAATCCATTCAAAGCAGGCCGGCTGCTTTTCCATTTTTGAGCATCATGTTAAAAACAAGACATCCAGAAATCAAGAACAGGCCGCCATACGCTGCAAACGGCTATTTTCACCAATCTGTAAAAGGCTAAAGTCAAGCTAAGTGAATAGTGGTCAGTTGTCGGCAGTTAGTCGTTTTAAGCGTTTTCTGCCCAAAACACCACTTTTATCTGCATCACTGGCCATCCACTGACGACTGACCACTAATGTCTCAAATAAGCGTACCTACCGGCGGCTTTTGGGCAGCCTCCACAACAAACCTGCCTGAATGCCGAACGCATACGGGCGGATACGGGCCACCCGCAGCGGGTCGTGGGGGTTTTGCAGCGTGTAGCGGAACGTCGGTTCCAGCCAAAACTCGACGGTGCGGCCCAGCGGACGCACCAGCCCGTAGCCCACCTGCACGCCCGACGACCAACTGGTGCCGCTTTCACTCGCCCGTGTCACACCCGCTTGCCCGCCGCCTGCCACGTAATGCCGGAACGCCGCAAAACGGCCCAACTGATACAGCGCATCCACCCGAACACCCCACTGTTGCTGCCGGTTTTCGATGGCGTGCGTCTCCTCACGGTAGGTTCGCCTCAGTTGCACGCTGTTTGCATCAGCGGATTCTATGGTGGTAGAAACCGGACTGGTGCCTTGTGTTTGGTAAACGATGCGCTGACGCTGTTGCAGATAGAACACGCCGCCGCGCAAATGCACCCTTTCGCTGAGCGGATAGACGGCCCCCGCCTGTAATTGCCAGCCCGACCGTTGCGAAGCCAGTGCATTGCCCAACTGCACCTGATTGACCAACACGCTGTCGGTCTGTACGGGCGACACTTGGTAGTAGTTCATCCAATGCGCAAAGCCGCCGTACAGTTGCCAGCTTTTGGGCGGTTTCTGTGGCTGCGGCTCTATTTGCGGAATTTTCACGGGCCTGAAAACCAGCGACTTGCTTGCCGGACTGACGAATTGCGAATCAAAGGGCCGGGCTTGCAGCAGACCGAAATAGCTGAATGAAAAAGCAGGCGCAACCGAAAGAGATTGGAGATTTGCTACACTCAGTAAATTTGTGTTTTCGGCTTCAGACAATGCCTGCGTTTTTCTGTCTTTTTTGCCCAAAACGCTTCTTTCCGAATTCGCTACAATGTTTTTCTCTTGCGGCGCGGTCTCTGTATGTTTTCTGTCTGTTCCTACGGACAGCGGTTTTTTACGCCTGCCGGATGTTTCTTCAACAGAATTGCTCAAAACGGCTGTTTTGTCGGTTGTCGGCTTGCTGTTGATGCCAGCTTCTTTGCCTTTGTTGGATATTTCTGTGCCAGCGTCAATTTTCCGACGCGTGACAGGTCGGTTTCCTGCAACATTTCCTTTTGTCTCGGTTGCATTGCCATCTGTAATTATTGACTGACGGATTTCTGGTTTCACAGTGCTTTCCACTCTGTCCGGGGCGTTTTTCCTGACATTTCTTTTCAATGCTTCCGCCTCTGTATTTTCAGACGACGATTGTATTGCGTTTTGGGCGTTTTTTGGCAAATTATCAGACGGCTTCTCTGTTTTTCCTGTTTCAGGAAACACAGTCGGCGGCTGTACAGATTGGTTTTTCTCACTGTATTCGATACGGAACAGCCACGCAACAAATACAAAAACCCCGGCTGTGGACAGCAACGCCAGCTTTTTGCCGTTCACGGCGAGCCAATCCGGTTTTGGGTCGGGCAGTTGCGGCTGTATGTTTTCCCAAACGTCGTCTGTCGGCTCC
>JALOMD010000641.1 GCA_025455595.1 Cytophagales bacterium
CCTGTTTTCGGCGCAAACACTTTGCCCGCCCAGCGGATAGAAAAATATTCTTTGCCTACACCCGGCGCGGGGCTTTGCATCATAAGATTCAAACCTATCTGTTTTTCAATACGCGACAGAACCTTCTGCTCAAAGTTTGTCCCGTTGTAGTAAGTGGCAAGCAGGCCGCTGATTGCCGGCTTTTCTCCCGATTGTGCCGAAACCGATTGTACAACAGAAGAAACACAGAAAAACATCGGCAAGAAGATCTGCTTCACGTTGCTTTTCATGGTTTTCGGTTCAAATACCATTGGTTTTGCTCCATTGACTCCACGTTACAAAAATTCCTTAAAAATTGCCTAAAACGGCTTTTTTTTACAGAGAAACCAGAAAGCGTTTTGGGCAAAAATTGCCCAAAACGCCTATTCCTATTATGACAGAAAAGCTATTCACTTCGTAGCGAGTCTACCGGATTAGACAGTGCCGCCCTCACAGCTTGATAACAAACCGTGACCAGCGCAACCAACAGCACCAAAAAGCCAATCAAAGCGAACATCCACCAAGCAATGTCAATGCGATAGGCGAAGTTTTGCAGCCATTGGTGCATCACATAATAACCGACAGGAATGGCGATGACGAACGCAACCAGCACCAGCTTGAGAAAATCCTTGGACAGCAACGCGACAATCTGATACACAGACGCACCCAACACTTTGCGAATGCCGATTTCCTTGATGCGTTGCTCGGCGGCAAAGGTGGCCAAGGCAAACAATCCGAAACACGAAATCAACAGGACAACGCCCGCAAAGACATTGAACATCAGCAGTTGTTTTTGCTCTTTCGCGTGCAGCTTGGCGTAGGTATCGTCCAGAAAATCGTATTTAAACTCCAAGCTCGGAATCAATTCCCGCCAGACTTTCTCTGTGACGGCGATGGCCTTCGGAAACTGACTGGGAGCCGCTTTTACATAAATGGTGCTCTCCCAGTTGTTGCCTCTGAAAATAACCATCGGGGCAATTTTTTCATGCAGGCTTTTGAAATGAAAGTTTTTTACCACTCCAATGATTTGTCCCTTACGGCCAGCGAGTTCAAATCTTCGTCCCACGGCAGGCTGTGGAATTTGAAATTCTTTGACGGCCGTCTCGTTCAGAATCACATGGTTCTCATCGTCTGTGTTGGTTTCGTTGAACCACCGGCCCTCAGTTAGTTTAAGCTTGAACATATCTTGGAAGTCAGACCCGACAGACATTTTGTGATACACCGGATCCCAATCCGGTTTTTTGCCTTCCCAGTTTAGACTGCCGCTTTGGGTGCTTTGCATATCCACAATATTCATGCTGCTGGCCGTTACGCTCACAATACTGCTTTCGGCGGACAATTTTTGCAGCAGGGTTTGGTGTACGGCTTCGTTGTTTTTTATATTCCACGGAATAGTGAGTGTGTAAATGTGTTCCTTGTCGTAACCCAACTGTTTGTTCTGAATGAATTTCAGTTGCTTGAAAATCAGAAAAGTGGCGATTAACAGAACAATGGTGAACGAAAACTGGAACACAACCAGCCCTTTGCGGAACGTCGCGTTTTTGACCCCGACAACGGAAGTGCCTTTGAGCAACTTCACCGGCTGGAGAGAGGCCAGCAGAACCGACGGATAAATGCCCGTCAGCATAATCGAAAACAACGTAACGCCGCCCAAAATGAGCCAAATCGTGGGATTGGTCAGTAAAAAATGATTATCGGCCAGACTGTTTAGAAGCGGCAGACCATAGACAATCAACACAGTGGCCAATGCCGTTGCCAGCAGGCTCGTAATGGCGGATTCGGTAAAGAATTGCCCGAACAGCGTGCGATTCGAGGCTCCGATGATTTTCTTGACACTGACTTCCTTGCCACGTTGGTTGGCGCGGGCAGTGGTGAGGTTTACATAATTAATACAAGCAATCAACAAAATGAACAACGCGACCATTGAGAAAATGTACAGGGCCGGTTTGTCGCCGCTTGGCGGCAGGCCGTCGGCTTGAACGGTGGCATCCATGTGAACCGCCGCCAGCGGCTGGAGTTCCAGTGCCGTCTCGTCTTCTTTGGCATTGCGTGCTTTACTGAGCAGTTTGCTGAATTTATCAGACGTTTGCTTCACGTCCAGTCCTTCTTTACAGACGACAAACGTCTGATAAGGGAAATTTTCCCACAGGGACTCGTTCTCTCGTATGGACGGGTTTGCCAACCTCGCCTCGTTCTGTGCCAAAACCTGAAACTGGAAACTTGAATGAGAAGGATTGTCTTTCAACACAGCCCGCACCACAAAATTGACCGTATCGTGCGAAACGATTTTGCCGATGGGATCGTCCTCGCCAAAGAATTGCTTCGCCCTTGATTCGGTAAGGACGATGCCAAATTTATCCCTCGCAAAATCCTTGGCGTTGCCTTTCACGAACGGGTAGTCAAACACCTCAAACCAGTTGGCATCCACAAAGGCGAAGTTCTTTTCGGAAAACAATTCGTTGCCGACTTTTACTGTGAAAAAATCGCCGTACGGTACGTTGAGCCGGGTGGCTTGCTGCACTTCGGGGGCGTTCGCTTTCAGATAATCGGCAAATCTCAGCGGCGTACTGGCCCAGTGCCACGTTTCCGTGTCGTTGATTTTGATGTGTGCAACGAGACGATAGATATTTTTGGCCTGCCTGTGGTACGTGTCGTAACTCATCTCGTTCTGTACCCACAGCATCAGCAGCACAGCGGTAGCCATGCCCAAGGCCAAGCCGGTGATGTTAATCAAGGTGTAAAGCTTGCCTTTGCGTAGATTTCGCCAAGCGATTTTGAGGCAGTTGCGCAGCATAAACAGGCAGGTTTTGGGGGTTGTGAAGATACTATTTCGTACACGCCTCGGCGTGATGCACCGCCGACAGGCGGGTTTTAACCGTCGAAAAGATACTATTTCGTAATTGCACTGTGTCAAAGGAACCCTGTCGGGTTTCGCACAGGCTAAAGCATGTGCTACGGTTGTTATTCCGAGCGAAGCGACTTCACCGGATTGGCCAATGCCGCTTTGACAGCCTGATAGCTCACCGTCAGTAAGGCGATGAGGATGGCGGCCAACATGGCCGCGAGGAAATACCACCATTGGATGCACCAGATTGAACACGCTGGCCCCCAGCATCTTGCGAATGCCGATTTCCTTGGTGCGTTGTTCGGCGGTGAAGGCGGCCAGACCGAACAGACCAAGGCACGAAATGAAAATCGCCAGAAATGCGAAATACCCGGCCAACGTGCCTATGATTTCTTCGGCTTTGTAGCGTGCGTTCAGTTCTTGATCCGTAAATCGGAACGCAAACGGATAATTCGGATTGAATTTCCTGAACACTGTCTTCATGCTTTCAATGGCCTTTTTGGTCTGTCCGGC
>JALOMD010000037.1 GCA_025455595.1 Cytophagales bacterium
GCGGAAGGTGAGCAGGAAAAGCAGCAGCACACCGGCGGCAATGTAGGCAGGCACCATCCAGATTTGCGTCCAGTTTTTCACGCCGTCCACAGTGTACATGTCCGTTACAATACCCGACAGCCGGGAGCCGATGTACATCCCTATGCCGTATGTTGCCAACGTGATCAGCCCCTGCGCCTGCGACTTGATGCGTTCGCCTGCCTTCATGTCGGTGTAGATTTGCCCGGTCACGAAGAAGAAGTCGAAGCAAACGCCATGCAGCAGAATGGCGATGTAGAACATCCATTCGCCCGCCCCAGCATCGCCGTAGCCGAACAGTGCAAAGCGGACAATCCACGCAATCAAACCAGTAGCGAGCATCCACTTTACGCCCAATCGGCTGAAAGCCAACGGAATAAGTAACATAAAAATCACTTCCGAAGCCTGCCCCAGCGACATTTTGTTTTCTACGTTGGTCATGCCCGCGTCAGTCAGCGAGGGGTTTGCCATGGCGTAGTAGAACGACAGCGGAATGCAAATGAGAATGGAAGCGATGAAAAAGACGACGAACGAACGGTTGCGAAACAGTACAAACGCGTCGGCCCCGACGATTTGTGCAAAGCTGGCCGGGCCTTTGGCCGTAGGCGGCGTATCAGGCAGGGTGAAGGAGAACAAGCCCAGCACCACGGCAGCCACCATTGAGATTTGGAAAATGGTCACTTTGTCGCCCACGCCCCAGAAACCGACGAGGTTGGTCACCGCAATCCACGCCACAGTGCCCATCACGCGAATGGCCGGGAAGTCTTTCTCCGGATTGTCCATTTGGCGCATCGAAATAGAACTCGTCAAAGCGATGCACGGAGCGAAGGTGAGGCAGTAGGCCAGCATCACCCAAAAAAACAAGTTGGCATCGGTGATTTGCGTGAGATAGAACAAAATGCCTGCCCCCAGCAGATTAAGCACGCCCAGCACTTTTTGAGCCGAGAAATACCGGTCGGCAACCATGCCCACGAAAAACGGCGACACAATCATGGCAACCGAAAACGCCGCATAGGCACTGCCCACTTGGTCGCCGGAGGCTTTGAGTTGGGTAAACAGGTACTTGCTCATTTGTCCGTACCAAGCCCCCCAGACAAAAAACTGGAGGAACATCATCAGTGAAAGTTGTACGCGTGTGGTAAGTTTCATGGATGCAGGATGAAAGGTTAGGAATGACGAATAAACATACGCAGCGGCCCCGAAAAATACAACAAAATATGCGTAAGTGACAACCGTTTTTCGTTTACCGTTTTGGGCAAAAATTGCCCAAAACGCCCGCTCGGTTATTTTTTTCGTGCCATGCAACCCTTCGGCTTTTGGCGGTGTCCTACGGGTAGTGTTGCTCTTTACTTTCTGTTGTTGCCTTCCATGAGAAACCTACTGCTTGCACTTGCCGTTGCCTTGGTAGCCGGGTGCTGTCCAAATAATGATTCAGCCCGGCTGGCTTACAACCTCAGGTTTGTAAAAGCCCCGCCCAACGTCCAGATGGACACTGTTCCCGGTTTCCACCGCATCTATGCCATCGGCGGCAGAGGCAACCTGTACGACACCGCCCGAGGCCGCACTGTAGGGTCGTGGTTTTACTTGGTTTACGACTACAACGCGGACAAGACCACGTTTCTTTTTGAAAGCCCCGGCCGCACCGACACACTTACGGTCGCCTACACGCGCAACGTACGATTCATCAGCCGCAACTGCGGAGCCGAGCTTACGCTCCGAAACCTACGCATCATCGAACCCACTTCCTTCCAAAATGCACGCGTTGAGAACGATTACAACATTGTGGTTACTCTGTAGCTTGGGCTGTGCAGTGGGCCAAGACTTGGAGACACCACCCGCCAGAATTCCGAACTCGGTTCCTTACCGGTGGTTCGTCGGGGTTGACGCAACCAAGCATCTCAACGCCATTCCTTATCCCGGTGTTTACCCGGAGGTGCTGGTGAAATACAATGTGAACCGGACAAACTGGATGGCGGTCACCGGGGCGGTGGGTTACGCCCGGATGCGCATGCGCGGCGACACCATTTACCGAAACATGGTGGCCTACCGAGCCGAAGGCTGGTACGCCAAACTGGGTTTTGAAGCGGGCAGGCTCACGTCGGGCGAAATGGGCATCAGTTTTGTCACTCAGGCCGTGTTGAGCAACTTCAGCGACCAAGGCGGCTTTACGTTTGACAACGACTATTTCGGCGGGGCAACCATTCCGTTCAGGCGTGCGAACAACTGGGCGTTTGGCGGCGAAGCGGGGCTTAACATGTATTGGATCATCCACCCGCGTTTTTTGATGGCGTTCCAAGCACGGGCCTCCTTGGTTATGCTGAGTTCCGAGCCACGCGGCGACCGTAGTCTGCCGGTTTTCTACACGCCGGGCTTCGGCCGCTCAGGCAACGGCTACTTGGCGGCCGGAGTTGGGTTCCAATTTTTTTACGTGTTCGGTGGTAAGAATGAGGAGTAAACGCAAAAGCCCGGCTTGTTGAGCCGGGCTTTTGCGTTTTGGGCGATTTTTGCCTAAAACGCTCTTGTGAAACAAGTGTTCGGGCAGTCCCTAAGAGGTTGTTTAAAATTCTATTTGGGTGTTGCGTTTCGTCCGTTTTTTGCCCAAAACACCAACAAAACGCAGGTCATCCCGCAGGGCGGGAAGACCGGAAGCACAGGCTCGCAAAAGACAACAGACGAGTGTTTCAGGCGTTTTTACTCAAAACGCCCCTCAAAATGGAATTTTAAACAACCTCTAAAAGTCGTACCCCAGCGTCAGGTAATAAGTCGGCCTCGGAGTCACTGTGAAGTCTTCCACGCCCCAAGCCACGTCAAACTTGAAGTAATAGCCAAACAACAGCGTGCGGGCACCGGCACCGTAGCCAATCAAGAACGGGTTCTTGAAATTGGTGACCTGTGCCCGGAAGGTGCCGTTGTCACGCACCGTGGTGTTCAGGCTGTTTTGGCGGCTGAACGGCGAGGCTCCCGTCCAAGCCGTGCCGACATCGGTGAAGCCGACGAACTGCAGGTTCTTGAAGAAATTGGAAGTGATAGGCCCCCGGTAGAAATACCTGACCAGCGGCAGGCGCAACTCGGCGTTCAACAGTACGAAAGAATTGCCCGAGAGTTTGTTGAACGGGAAGCCGCGCATGTTGGTGGCGAACTCGTTGAACAGCAAGTCTCGGTTGTCGAATCGCTGCCGCAGGGCCAGCGGGTCGTTTTCAGGCCGGCTATCTCTCTGGTTGAACGCCCAGTTGTCCATGCCGCCCAACAAATACTGCTTGGGAGCACGACCGGCGAACCGTCCGTAGGCCAGCCGTACTGCCAAAATGAGGTCGCGGTGGATTTTCTGGTAGTGGCGGGCATCTATGCTGAAGTTGTTGAAACTCTCCCCGCCACCGGGACTAATGACACTGTCGCGGTTGAACAGCCCTTGGAAACGTTCGTAGCGAATCCGCAGCCGGGTGCCTTCGGTCATGTTCAGGCCGTTCACGGTTGTGTTGTCAAACACAAATTCCGCCCGGAAGCCTCCGTAACCCGTGGTGCGAATCGGCACGGGCGGGTTACCCGGATTGTTGGCAACCGTCACTGCATCGCCGCTGGTTTCCACGTAACGGGTGTAAAGCAAAGTGGGTGCAATGGACAGGCGGGTGGCTATGTTGAACGGATACGCAACAGGAAACTGTATCCGGTGCAGGTTGTAGCGTTGAATGAAGCCGCTCTGGAACTGGCGGTTGAAGACAATCGTCTTTTTGTCGTACCGGGCACCGAATTCTACGCGGCGTTTCAGGTACTGGTACTCGCCGTAGAAGTTGCTGCTGGCCAAGTCGAAGAACCCGGCCAAGCCGCCTTTGAGCTTGTGGTCTTCGAGCATTTCGTTCATGGTCACGTCGAAGGTTACGCCCAGCCCGCGAATGGGGTCTATGATAAATGACGTAACGGCGTTGTCAACGGTGGCACGCCGCTGGTAGGCAAACGGCCCGTTTATTTGCAGGCTTTGCTTGCGGTTGTTTTCCTTGACTGCGGTGATGCTTTGGGCCTGCTGTTGCTCCTGCACGACCTTTTTGTTATCCGAGTCGAATTCGTAGTTGTCCGTGTCCACTTCGCCTGGTTCCAGCCGCAACTGGTCTTTGGGTGCGGCGGCGACCTTCTCGGTTTCTGATGCCGCCACCCCGGTGCCGTCGCCCGACGTGGTGGCTTTGCTCAGGTCGGCTTTGTTGATGAGCAACTCGCTGCGGCGCGTTTGGATAACGGCCTTGGCGGATGTCAGGTCAAAGTTGCGACTGTATCCGACAAATTCGCGTTGGTCGTTGAGAATGGAGTAGGCCAAGCCGCTGTCGATAGGGCTTACATCGTAGCTGCGCAAGGTTTGGCGGAAAGCCGTTACTTGCCGTACGCTGCGGTCGGGAATATTGTAGCGGTACAATTGGCCGATGCCCGTCAGGTCGTTGACGAAATAGATATTCTCGCCCCGGACGGTCGGCAGGGTTTCGTTGCCTACGGTTGCCACCAGCCGCTTCAGGCCGCCGGTCGGTTCGTAAGAGAACAAATCCAGGTTGTCGGCCACGGCCTGCGTAGTGTTGCGGTCAACGCGCAGCGAGTCGTCGAGGCGGTTGGAACTGAACACGAAAGCCCGGCCTGACTCGTCAGTGAAGTGCGGATGCAGGTCGTCGTATCCGTCGTCGGTCACTTGGCTCACCGCGCCCCGGCTGATTTCGTACAGAAAAATGTCGTTGCGCCCGTTGCGCACGGCACTCATCACCAATGTCTTGCCATCGGCCGACACATCGAAGTCTTTTACTTGGATGAAGCTTTTGAGCGACTTCCGACTGGCCAGCCGTCGGTAGAACGGTCGGGTCAGGTCATACACGCTGGCGGCGTATTCGCCTTGCAGCACATGCACCACTACCAATTGGTTCTTGTTGCGCCAGCCGATGAGCGGCACTTGTTCGTCGAACCGCTGGCCAATGGTGCGGTAGCCGCCTGACATCAGGGCCTTGCGGTCGCCGTTGCGCAGGTTCAGGGCAAACACCCGGTAGCGGCCCCGATGGTTTTCCGAATAAGCTATCCATTCGCCGTTCGGGCTTACCTTTACTTGGTGATAAATGAAGCGGTTGCGGTTGTTGCGGCGGATGCGCACGTCTTCGGCAGGCATGTTGTAATTGCCCAGCACCGGTGCGTTCATGGTGGCGTAAAAGTTTCGCCATTCCTTCAGGAAGGTGCTGTACGGATACACGCCCAGCGTGCTGGCGATGCTGCTCTCCTCGTTGCGGATGATGCGCGTGAGGTTGAGGATGTTAGAGACATTTGACTTGCCGTACCGCTCGGCAATGTAGTTCCAAATGGACTGGCCCACCAAGGTGGCTTCTTCGCCGCTTAGCGTCGAGGGCTTGCGCACGTTTTTGTTTACAATCATGTCACGGGCAAAGTCGTCCATCTCTGCCCCCCAACCCTCGGCCACGTAAGCCGCCGCTCCCGATACAAACCACTCAGGCAACGACAACAGATACGAACTCTGCACCATGTCCTTGAGGCTGCCGCCGAACATCATTTCGGTAATGAACATCCGTGCGATGCCGAGGCTCAGTTCGCGTTTGAAATCAACTACGCTGCCCGTGTACGGAATCTCCACCCGCGACTTGACGAAGTTCGTTTGCCCGCCAATCAGCACGATGTCGTTGTTCAGGCCCACGTTGCTCTGCTGCAAGTCGGCCACCGAATTGTACACGAAAATCTTGGTCTTGGCGTAGGGCGTGTAGCCGAGCAAGTCAGCAATGCGGTCGAAGTCGGCTTCGGCGTGGCGGGCGGCGAAGTACGCCAGTTCGTTGCCGCCTTGGTAGTAATACACCTCGAAACTGTTGGTCGAGATGAATTTCCAGTTGAGGTTTTTGTACTGGATGCGGTTTTTTCCGAAAACCTCCAAGGCACTTTGGGCCTTGGCACCAGCAAAAACAGCCGTCGCCAGCAATGCGAGAAAGAACGTCCGGTAAGCAGCCTTCATGTTTGGGTACGTAGTAGTTAGTCATTGGCCGTTGGCAAAATCCTCGGGTTGATGTACGGTCAATCAGGTTCTGGTACGACGCTTGGACTTAAAAATAAATGCAAGTATGCGTATGGTTTGTAGCACAACATTCATGTTGTGGCGATGGCAAGGAATGCGTTTGCCAGTGCTGTCCAGTCACAACATGAATGTTGTGCTACGTGCGTTTTAAGCAAAAAACGCCCAAAACGGCACTTTTCTTACCACCCGCCACTCGCCGCTTTTTTGTACAACGAAATATAGCGATTAATGTTGGTTTCAGGCATGATTTCCGTTCCATTCAACAGAAAGTCGGTAAAATGGTGTGCCATGTACGGCACCAACGACACTCCCTTGCTACCCATGCCCCCGAAAAAACCAATGTTCGGATGTGCCGGATGCATCCCAACCAGCGGCCGACGGTCGGCGGTGGCCGGGCGGATGCCAGCCCAGTGTTCCAGCACCCGCACGGGTCGTCTCAGCAGCCGGGTCGCCTTCTCCAACAGTTCCGCTTGGCCTGCCCCACTGGCCTGCCAGTTCAGGTTGCGCCAGTCGTAAGTGGCCCCGGCGCGGAAAGTCCCGTCCGTCAGCGGAATAACGAACAAATGCTGGTTGATGATATAATCCTGCGGGAAATCGTCAATTGCCAGCCGCAGCACCTCGCCCTTGACCGGACGAAACGGCAGCCAATCGAAAAAAGGATTGCCGACGGCGTGCGGCCCGTCGCAGAAAACCAGCCTGCGGGCGGCAAATTCGCCGTACTGCACGCCGTTGGCATCAGCTTGCACTTGGGCGTGTTCAAATCGGGTTTCGTGCAAGATGCCGAGTTGCAAGAAATGCCGCCGCGCTGCCGCCAAGAAAACTGCGGTGTCCAAGTATCCGGATTGTCGTATGAGCATGCTGCCGAAAGGAGTGTTTACATACTCACTCAGCCGAATGTCGTTTTGGTTCACCGTGGCAAACCTGGCAATGTCGGGCCGGGCCGTCTCGGCAATCCAAGTATTCTGCTCCTCCACCGACACAAACGGACGCACAATGGTTTTCGGATGGAAAAACCTTTCCCCCAGCATTCGTTCCAGTTGCGTGTAATATTCGTGCAGAAACGGAAAAAGCCGGTCGGCCTGCCACGTCTTGCTCATGCGCCTGCCCGTGACAGGATTAAACAGACCGGCTGCCGCCGCCGACGCAGCGGGCGTGGCCGGGTCGTTGAACAAGGCCACCCGCCGCCCGTGCGACAGCAGTTGCAGAGCCAGCACCGACCCGGCCAGCCCTTGGCCGACAATCAGAAAATCGTGCGGTTGCATCGCTTATTGCAAAACTGTCTGTTTTAAAATCATCACTTGGAAGACATGTATGTTTTGAGTAAAAAATGAGCAAAATTGTTACTACCCAAGCATTAATTTGCGATTACACTACCGTTTTTGGTTATTCCAGCCGTTTCAGGCAAAAAACGCCCAAAATTGTAACCGTGCGCCTACGCATGATGTTTTGAGCGAAACTGCCGCAAAACAACGAATCTCAGGATTTTCCAAAAAACCAAGTACAGGTAAGCTTACTTTTTTGATGTTTTCGGTACAAACAACTGACAATAAGTGCGTGTTCGAAAACAGTTTTGTCTATTTTTTGCTTGAAACGCCTGATAAGTTACTGAAAACAAGCATGTTAAGCTGTTTTGCCAAAAGCTAACCGCTAATGGCTAACTACTTAAAATATATATAGCCCGTTACTCCAGCGAAACAACCTCAAACAATTATCCCGCAACTAATCTATGGGAAGTATTACCCTCAACAAGAGACTTGCCCGCAAGGTCACCCATCTGTACCGCGCCGTCAACGGCCAATCGAAACCAAACGAAGCCGTTCCGCTCTCATTAGCGAACGCCAAGGCCGTTTACGGCAACCGTCTCGACGTAACGATTCACCATTTCTACCGCGAAAGTAACGCCCCGCTGCACAAACCCAAGCATCTGCCGGAAGATGCCACTTTTGCGGGTTACAAGTCGCCTTTTCCAGACAAGGCTTCTTCGTACGATGCCGTGCTGTTAGACATCCGCAACGATGCCTTCACTTTCCAGTACAACCACTTGCTTGACGACAACAAGCGGCCTATCTACGAGTCCACTGTAAAACCCTATGAGTTGCCTATCAAGTACGAGTACCTGCTTGATCCGCCTAACATTGCCGGAACGGTGGCCTATTTGGCCAACACCGTCCCGAACCAGTACGGCCACTGGATACAAACGCAACTGCCTTTGTTGCTGGCTTATTGGGAAACCTTCGGCAAGCAAAACATTGACTACTATTATGTCGGCGACTACAACTATTTAACACTCAGCCAGGCGCACGTAGCTGACTTCGTGGAAGAGTCGCTTGGCAAATTAGGCATTCGCCGCGAACAAATCCTGAACCGCCCCTGCCGCGCCACCCGTTCGCTGATTGCCATGAAACACCGGGAAATTGACAAAGCCAACCTGCGGACAGGCTTTGAAGTGGATGCTTTCAGTCACCGGTTCATGAAAGAGAACTTGTTTCAGCCGCAGCCGGGGCTTCACGCCAAGAAGATTTTCGTGAAAAGGGGCAACGTAAGTGCCCGCCGCGAGCTGAACCTGGCCGAATTGCAAGCCGCGTTGGAATCGCAGGGGTTTGTGTCCATGAGCATGGAAGGGAAAACCATGCAACAAGAAGCCGACATATTCGGCAACGCCAACGTGATTGTGTCCGTCCACGGGTCGGCTCTGCACAACGCGCTGTTTTGCCGGCCCGGCACCAAAGTCATCGAGATATTCCCCTACGACTACTGCGAGGCCTCCAATTACGTGATTTGCAACCACAGCGGCTGCGACTACCATTACCTGATTGGCGAACCGCTGCCTAACACGCTGGAAAGCGACGACTATTACACGCGCATGGGTGCCGATGTAATCGTGAACACAGACAAACTGTTGCGCCTGTGCCGTCAAGTCGGAGTGGATTCAGCCGTAACCACCGAGAGCGAAGCCGTACATTAGAATGTGCCGTTTTCGTTGATTTTTGCCCAAAACGCTTGGTTGGTTTTCGCCCGGCGTTTTGGGCATTCCCGCTCCCGACAGGTCGGGACAGGCCGTTGCGGGATTTGAGAATTTTTGCTTAAAACGGTTTCGCCACCCCTTCAAATCTGACCTCCGGCTTGGCGGCAGGCCGCAGCAAAGCCACCCCAATGGGGCACGACAAGCAACGACGCTGGCTGCAACCGTGATTGTACAATCCAATGGCCGCCTGCGCATCGAAGGCGGTTTTTGCCGTGAGGCCCACTTCGTCGGCCCACATCCGCACAATCTTGTTGTCCTCGGCGGGCAGGGCTTCCAACAACGTCACGGCTTGGTCAATGCGCGACTGCTCATTTGCAACCTCGGCATAGGCGGCCAGCAGCGGCACCACGCTGTTGACGAGCAAGTTGTATTGGCTTTCGGTTCCGATCCGTCCGCTGTGCGTGCTGGCTTTGCCAAAGTGATAGTGGTTTTGCCAATATTCCAACGGCGGCACATCCACGAAACGGGCCATGTCGGCAGGGCTTTGCAACGCCAACAGCGACGAGAACAACCGTTGGCGGCGGTGCAGCAACGCCGTCAGTTGCGCCAGCCGCAGCGTGGGGAAATTGGCCGGACGCAACCGCAGGAACTTCCACTGGGCAACCGACAACGGTTCGGGCAAGCCGTACTTGTGGCGCAGGAAGCGGTGTTCGCGACGCAGGGCGGCGGCGTGGCTGTCGGTGTCGTCGGCGGGCAGCAGCAGCCCGGCCTGCCCAAACAGCAACGCTTCCATTTGCAAAGGCGAATCGGCGTGTTTTTGCAGGATTTTGAGCGGCACAGACTGCGCCAAGTCCAGCATCGGCTCGGCGTTGATTTTGAAGCCGAAGTTGCGGGCCAGCACTTGGTAGGCGGTTTCTTCCCAGTTGCGTTGGTTGCGTTCGTACAGTTCGGTTATCTCGCGGGCTTTTTGTTGCAAGCGGCTCATCAGGGCATTGTCCAACGCCTGCCGTTTGTGGATTTCCCTGACTTCGCCGAACTGCGCGGCACACGGCACCGGGCTCAGGTTTGCCAGCAATTCCTCGTACCGGTGCAGCAGCGACAAATCGGCGTAAGACTGGAGCGAAACAACCGGGATCTCGGTGCCGTCGGGGTGGCGCACCGGCTCGTTGTGTTCCCAAACCACGTGCAGCACCACGTTTTCGTACGCCGGGTTGCCTTGGTGCCTGTGCTGCGCCCAGTCCGACGACCGCAGGTGCATTTCCACGCTGCCCGCCCACTCCACGCCGCCGACCACAAGCCGGGCTTGCAGAAAATCAGGCCCGGCATCGGTGTTGTGCAGGCCGGGCCGAATCACTTGCATCGGGCGGCCGTCAACGGTTTGCAGGGCGGTGGTGGTGAAATACTGGAATTTCCAAAGAAAGTGCAGAAAAGCCTCTTGCATGTGTTCGTTTAACGTTTTTCGTTTAACGTTAATCGGCTTTTCCGCGAAACGGTAAGCGGGGGCTTTATGAAACGTTTTTCGTTTAACGTTTATCGTTAGGCGTTTTTTGTCAGAACCATGATTAACGGAAAAGGCAGAATGAAAACGCAATCCTGTTTTTTCTGCTAATCCTGTTAATCCTGATTCTGACAGGTGCGTTTTAGGCAAAAAACGACTAAAACGATAAACGCAAAACGTTAAACGACAGAACG
>JALOMD010000642.1 GCA_025455595.1 Cytophagales bacterium
TACAACTACAAGGCTGAATTAACTTTTAAACAACGTGACAATTGCTTGGCTATTAGAGCCACAACTTTGCCTGATCTACATGTCATTTTGATATTGTTGAATGAGCAGCAATAACATGCTGTAGATTGGACAACAGCGTAGATAATCAATCTTATGCTTGCTTTCTGCTATTTAAACAAACCGACAGTCTTGTCTTAACACGACTGTTACGATTATGCAGTAAACCAATCACCATGTACATAAATTAAAAATATAAAATAACATAAGTAAAATATAGTTTACCGCACACATATCTGTTTAAATTCAAAACCTCAATACCTATGAAAAAGAAGTTGATAAGTATATTAGCCGCTGTTCTGTTGGTCGCCAGCGGTTGCAACGAAAACATACTGGATGTAAAAAACCAGTCGGCCTATGATGATGCTACGTATTTTACCTCAGCCACTACGTTCAACGAAGGCATTGTAGCCATCTACTCCTGTCTGTTGATGCCTGGCTTGTATTCACGCGATTCTTATTTCATATTTGACCTGCTCGGAGGCGATGCCACCAACAATGTGTTTTTGCTGGGTGACCTGGCCCAACTACAGGACTACAGCTTCGGCTCAAGCCAGCCCCAACTACAGGCGTTGTGGCGGAACCTTTACCGAATGGTACTACGATCCAACCTGATGCTGGATCGTTTGGATACTTGGGATCCCACCGTACCGGAGGAGCAGGAACTTAAGAAGCAATTCATTGGCGAAGCGCGTTTTCTGCGGGGTTACGCAAATTTTATGCTAGTAAGTCTGTGGGGCCGGGTGCCACTACGCCTCGATTACGGAACCAACATCCAAGATGCGCCACGTGCAGCCGTTGCCGACGTATGGCGAGCCGTTGAAGCTGATTTCAATGCAGCAGTGACCAATCTACCGGTGCTGCAAAACGGAAGCAACTTGGGTCGTGTGACTCGCGGTGCGGCAGTAGCCATGTTGGGCAAGTCTTTCTTATATCAGAAGAAGTACCCTGAAGCCGAGACTGAGTTAAGAAAACTGCTCGCTACGCCTTACAACTACTCCTTGGATGCCAATTATGACAATCTCTTTTCATCCAATAATGGCCGTAGCTCAGAAGTTATTTTTAATGTCGTACATGGGCCTTGGCAAGGTTGGGGTGTCGGTAACGCTTTCTACATGTTTGGCGGTCAAGAAGCTTGGGGGGGGCGCGCCACTCACAGCGGACGTGCCCAAGAATACGGCTGGAACGACTGGAACAACGTCTTCGTTTCAGACGCTTTGGTAGGGGCCTTCAAGTACTTAGACAATGCTGGTCAGACTTACACCGATCCGCGTGCCAAACTCACCTTCTACGGTGATGCAGCCAGCGGAGGCGACACCGATTTTTGCCAAGGCTGCCCCCCGAGCCGCCGCAGACCACGACCTGTTTACGTGGCAGATACAACTAAAGGCGGGCCATTCGTTTATCCATTCAATTCCTCCAATACGGTTCGGTACAATTGGCGCAAATACTGCATTTACGAAACCCGCGAGCAAAGCGAACTGCCACAGAGTGACATCAATACCATCCTCATCCGGTTGGCCGACGTAAAACTGATGCTTGCAGAAGCGCAAATCTTCCAAAACAAATTTGCCGAAGCTCTTGTACAAATCAACGATGTACGTCGTCGGGTGGGTGCCTTCGAATACACTTCGCTGGGCACGCAAGCCAATGCAGTGACCCTATTGCAACGCGAACGCCAAATCGAACTGGGTGGCGAACAACACCGTTGGTTTGACTTGGTTCGCTGGGGAGTGGCAAAACAGGTTCTTAACGCCGAGAAACGCAGACAGTTGAACCGCGAACCTTTTGAAGACAAGCACGTTCTGCTGCCCATTCCGCAACTCGAAAGGGATTCCAATCCGTTGGTTAACAACGATGTGGCTAATCAATGGAACTGACCCACAGTTGGTTTGCAAAACAAAAAGGAGGCATTTGCCTCCTTTTTGTTTTCTGACGGTTTGATTGAAACAGTGTGTACCTTTGCTGAACCAATGTTCCTATTTGATGCCATTGAATTCAGTTATTCCTACAGCCGTCTGGCCTCATGTTTTCCAACCGTTCCCCCACCTCATAGCCGCGCAAAGCACGCGTCACGGCGGGGTAAGCCCAGAGCCGTTCGCTTCGCTGAACTTGGGCTTGTCGTCGGGCGACGAGGCGGCGAACGTACACGAAAACCGGCGGCGTTTCTTCGCCGACCTGGGCATTCGGCCCGAGGAAATTGCCTTGGGATTCCAAGTCCATGGCGACAATGTTTGTGTGGTCGAGAAGCCGGGTGTTTACGATGAGTACGATGCGTTCGTGACCAACCAGTGACCAACCAGCCGAATGTCTTCGTGGCTGTTTCCGTGGCCGACTGCACGCCCGTTCTGATTTACGACCCAGCGACCCAAGCCGTGGCAGCCGTCCACGCGGGTTGGAAAGGCACCATGAACCGGATTGTCGCCAAGACGCTGCTCCAAATGACACGGCATTTCGGCACCCGCCCCACCGACTGTCTTGCGTATATCGGCGCGTGCATCAGCGAATGCGCCTTTGAGGTGGATGCCGACGTAGCCGACCATTTTGACGGGCGTTTCAAGCGTTTCGACGAGGAGAGAAACAAGTTTCTGGTTGACTTGAAGCAGGCCAACCTCGCGCAACTGCTTGACAGTGGCGTGCCGGAAAAGCAAATAGAAGTCTCGCCTTACTGCACCGTGGCGCAGAACGATACGTTTTTTTCCTACCGCAAAGAAGGCAAACGGTCGGGCCGGATGCTGGCGGTTATTGGGACTATGGGTGGTGCGCAAGCGTTTTGAGCAATTTTTGCCCAAAACGCCCCATGCTCCTTGCCCTCTGCTCTACAATTCCGCAGCGGCCGCTTCGTCGAGCATTACCCATGCGTTGGCGTGGCGTTGCAACACGCTGGCGGGCAATTGCTCCGTCACCGGCCCTTGGATGGCCTTGGCAATCACGGGAGCCTTGCGACTGCCGTTGGCGAGCAAAAGCACTTCCCGTGCCTCCAGCAAATGCCGCAGCCCCACCGTGATGCCTTGCGTCAGCGGCGTGGCTTGCGTGAAATATTTTTGCCCCACCTGCACCGTAACCGGGTCAAGGTCAATCACATGGCAGCCTAAGCTGAAAGGCGTGCCCGGTTCGTTGAGGGCAATGTGGCCGTTCATGCCCACACCCACCACCATCAGGTCAAGGCCGCCAAGGCGGGCAATGGCCGCGTCAATGCGGCGGCACTCGGCTTGCAAGTCGGCGGCCTTGGCATTGAAGGCATGGATGCGTTCGGGCGGCACGCCGAGCGGGTCGAACAGTTCGTTGTACAGGGCGTACTGGCAACTGCCCGTGTCGGTTTTGTCCATGCCAACCCATTCGTCAAGCCCGACGAAAACGCAACGGCTTAAGTCCAGTTCGCCCGTTTGGTGCAGTTGCACTAACCGACGGTAAGTGCCCGTCGGCGTGTCGCCGGAGCCGACGCACAGCACGGCATCGGGCTTTTGCCGCACCAACGCCGCAATTTTGGCGGCGGCGGCAACGGAGAGAGCATCGTAGTCGGGATAGGTGAAAATCTGCATGGGAACAAGGGTTTGAGTACCGTTGCAAGTTATGCCGCCGGTTGTGCGATTGCAAGCAGCGAAAACGAACAAATCCGCCGGAGGCGTTGTTCAGGAAAAGCGGAAATGTTGAAGCAACGTTCCCGCCGGATGCGGGATTTACAATTTGGGCGATTTTTGCCCAAAACGGCATTCGGATTGCCCGCCTACGCCCCGGCGTACAAGTGTCGGCAGACAGGGCCTCGCCGAACCCATGTTTACAAAGCCCAAAACAGCGTTTTGGGCAATTTTTGCTTAAAACGCCATTGGAAATCGGCCAACAAAATAATTCGATAGACAAAGGCATCCATTTCCACTGGGAATCGTATTTTTACTTGTACAGATCCACTGGCGAATTCATTCACACAACCCAAACACACGCGATTGGTAGAAAAAGTAATCACATTGGAAGACATCTCCCTGATTGATTTCTTGGGAGTCGAAAACACCAACATCAAGGAAGTGGCCGCTGCGTTCCCGAACAGCCGCATCATTTCGCGTGGCAACGAAATTCGCATCAAAGGCACCACACCCGAAATCAGCCGCATCAGCGACATCCTCGGCTCATTGCTCGACCATTACCACAAGTACGGGCAAATCACGCAGGAAAACGTGCAGAACTACATCAAGCAAGAGGACGAGAACCCGGCCGCTCAAGAACCCGCCGACAGCGATGTGCTGGTGTACGGCACGCGCGGACTCGTAATCAAGGCCAAAACCGCCAACCAGAAGAAACTCGTGGCGGCCGTCATGGGCCACGACTTGGTGTTTGCCCTCGGCCCGGCCGGTACGGGCAAAACGTACATTTCGGTGGCAATGGCGGTGAAGGCCTTGAAAAACAAGGAGATACGCAAGATCATCATCACCCGCCCGGCGGTGGAGGCGGGCGAAAACCTCGGCTTTTTGCCCGGCGACCTGAAGGAGAAGATTGACCCGTACCTGCGGCCCATCTACGATGCGCTGGACGACATGATTCCGCCCGAAAAGCTGAAGCAATACTTGGAAAACCGCATCATTGAGATTGCGCCGCTGGCCTATATGCGCGGCCGCACGCTACACGACGCGTTCATCCTGCTCGATGAGGCGCAGAACACCACGCCCATGCAAATCAAGATGTTCCTGACGCGGATGGGGCCGAACTCGAAGGTCATCATCACCGGCGACCAGTCGCAGGTGGACTTGCCGAACCGCCAGAAGTCGGGCCTGACCGAAGCTTTGTACATCTTGCGCAACGTGCCCGGCATCGGCTCGGTGGAACTGGATGCCCGCGACGTGGTGCGCCACCGCTTGGTCAAGGCCATCATTGAAGCATACGACCGGGCCGAGCAAGGCGCGAAGAAAGAGTAGGCGGTGTTCAGGATCAGGATTAGCAGGAAAAACAGGATGAAAAACGGAGTCCTGTTTTTCCTGCTAATCCTGATCCTGACTTCGGTAATACATCGCTGCATTTCGCCAATCTGTCGCCATTACTTCTGTTTTAGGCAAAAAAACGTTAAAAAGCCAATCGTCTGATGGTCAACAAATGACTTTGGAAGGTTTTCGCGTAACGCATTGGCAGTCAAGACCTTTGCCAAAGTTTTGCGTAAGTCTTATTTTTACTCAGGACTCAAGACTAATTACTCATGACTGGGAACCGGGCATTCAGGCTTGTCATCATCATCTTGGCAACTGCCTTGCCTGCCGTTTGCTTGTTTGCCCAAGAACATCCGCACCGTTGCGCCACCGCCCACTACGACTCGTTGCGGCAGGCCCAAAACCCCGCCTACCGCGCCAGCAGGCAGCGGTTGGAGGAACTCATCCGCAGGCGGCAGGAAAACGCCGGACTGCTGCGGGCCGCCCGGCTACAGCAAGAGCCGGTCATCATCCCGGTGGTGGTACACGTGATCCACAACAACCCTAACGGCACCATCGGCGGGGCAAACAACACCAATATCAGCGACGCGCAGATTCAGGCGCAGATTGACGTGCTGAACCTCGACTACCGTCGCCGCAACGCCGACACGCTGAACGCCCCGCCCGAAGTGCGTGCCTTGGGTACTGACATAGAAATCGGCTTTCAGTTAGCCTCCCGCGACCCCAACGGCTTGCCTACCAACGGCATCACCCGCACCCTCGGCACCCAATCGTCTTACTCGCCCGACGACATGGATGTGCTGGCCGACATTTCGGGCTGGCCGCCTGACCGTTACCTGAACATCTGGGTGACTACCATGAGCGGCCAGTTCATTGGCTACGCCCAACTGCCCGACGGCACCGGCCTGCCCGGCCTCGACCCGGTGAACGGTGCGGAAAACTCGGACGGCATCATGGTGGACTACCGAAACTTCGGCATTGGCGGGGCGGTTTCAAGCCGACTCTACAACCGGGGCCGCACCACCACCCACGAAGTGGGCCACTGGCTGGGGCTGCTGCACACGTGGGGCGACCGACGTTGCGGAACCGACTACGTGGCCGATACGCCCACTGCCGAAGACGCGAACGAAGTGGACAACAACGACTGCGCACCTGTGTTTTCCAACTGCACCGGCACCCGCACCCGTAACATGACCGAAAATTACATGGACTACTCGCCCGACGTGTGCATGAACCTGTTCACCCGTGGCCAGTACGACCGTATCTGGTCAACCTTGGCGTTGAGTCCGCGCCGCCGCCGCCTGCTCGAAAGCCTGCGCCGCCAGTTGCCCGAGTCGGAACAACTGACCGTGAACGTATTTCCCAATCCGTTCACTCCACAAGTTGCCGCCGCCGACCCGTCGCTGAAAGTGGAAGTGCTGCTGAAAGGCCTGCAAGACGTGACCATTGACATCATTGACCTGCAAGGCAAACTGGTGGTGAGCCGCCGGTATCCGTTGGTGGCCAGCAGCGTGCTGGGCGTGCCGCTTGGCACCATGAATACGTTGGCAAAGGGTGTGTACATTGTGCGCATCAGCACCGCCAGCGAGACGCAAATGCGCCG